>NZ_JBITCT010000047.1:0-9675 GCF_044453465.1 Streptomyces sp. NPDC051677 | reverse complement strand
GTGAGAAGGCTTCGTCGGGCGGGCGTGAGGGCGCCTCGTCGGCCGGGCGTGAGAAGGCTTCGTCGGGCGGGCCTGAGAAGCCCTCGTCGGGCGGGCGTGAGAAGGCTTCGTCGGGCGGGCGTGAGGGCGCCTCGTCGGCCGGGCGTGAGAAGGCTTCGTCGGGCGGGCCTGAGAAGCCCTCGTCGGGCGGGCCTGAGAAGCCCTCGTCGGGCGAGTACGAGGAAGTTCCGTCGGCCGGGCACGAGGAGGCCGTGGGATGAGCACGCTCGCCAACCAGTTGGTGGTGGTCGAACGAGAAGAGGTGGCGCGGGGAATCCGCCTGCTGCTCGCCCAGCCGTTGATCACCGAGCGCGGTGACCCCGCCGCCTTCGAGGTGGTCCGGCGCCGCAAGGAGCCGCTGGCCAAGTGGTTCGACTACACCTGCGGCTGGAGCCTGGTGGTGGAGCCCCGGCGCGGCTACGCCCGGCTGCTCAAGGTCCGCCCGGACGCCGACGCCTCCCGGCCCGCCCTGCGTCCCCGCGCGGGCCGGGCGCCCTTCGACCGCCGCAGGTATGTGCTGTTCTGCGTCACCGCGGCGGAGCTGACGTCCGTTCCGATGACGACCATCGGGCTGCTCGCCGACCGTGTCGTGCAGGCCATGGCCGCCGACCCGGCGCTGGAGTCGTTCGACACCACCAGCCGCCGGGAGCGGATGGCCTTCGTGGACGTACTGAAGCTGCTGGAGTCCTACGGCGTGCTGGCGGTCGTCGACGGGCTGACGGAGTCCTTCGTGGACACGGCGGAGGCGAAGGTCCTCTACCGGGTGGACGTCACGCTGCTGATGCGGCTGCCCGCCGCGCCCGTGGGGCCGTCCCGGCTGGGACTGCCCGCGCAGGAGGTGCCGGGCCGCTTCGAGGAACTGCTCGCCGAACTGATGCGGGAGCGGCGCTACGGCCCGCCGCCCGCCGCGCAGCCCACCAGCACGCGCACAAGCACGGGCACGGGCACAAGCACGGGCTCCGGCTCGGGCACGGGCATGGCCGACGAGGCGTTCGTGGTCTCCGGGACCCGGCGGAACCTGTGGCTGCGGCACTCCGTACTGCGCCGCCTCTTCGACGATCCGGTCCTCTACCGCGAGGACCTGACCGACGACGAGCTCGCCTATCTCGCCTCCCCCACGGGGCGTCAGATCGTGCGGCGCGCTGCGGAGCAGGCCGGACTCGTGCTGGAGGAACGCGCGGAGGGCTACCTCCTCGTCGACCCCGACGCCGTCGCCACCGACTCCAGGTTCCCGGACGACTCCTCGACCGCCCGCGTCGCGGCGCTGCTCCTCCTCGAACGCATCGCCGACACGCCCGGCGGCGCGACCCCCGAACAGCTCGCGGCGGCGGCGTCCGAGCTGCTGCACCGCTTCCCCCGCTGGGCGAAGGCCTACCAGGCAGCCGAAGGGGCACGCCGGCTGGCCGACGACGCGGTGGCGGTGCTGCGCGACTTCGGACTGGTCCGCGACACCGGCGACCGGGTCGTAGCCCGCCCGGCCGCCCACCGCTACCGAGTCGCGGACACCACGACCACCACCACGACCGCCGTCACGACCAGCACCACGACCGCCGTCACGGCCGCCACCACGACCGCCGTCACGACCAGCACCACGACCGCCGTCACGGACGGCGGCCCCGACCGCGGCCTCGACCCCGAGCGCGACTTCGACCGCTCCTACTCCGGGGAAGGAGGCCCGCGGTGAGCGTGACCGAACTGCCGGTACGCGGCACGGACCGGCCGACGGACGGCGCCCCTCCCACCCGGGCCCGCTGGCAGCCCGTCCGCGCCGGAATCCTCAACGTCTGGCGGTACTACGACGAGACGTTCACGTTCCACCAGGGGCGCCTGCTGCTGCGCGGACCGAACGGCACGGGCAAGTCGAAGGCGCTGGAGCTGCTGCTGCCGTTCCTCTTCGACGCGAACCTCAGGCCCCACCGGCTGTCCACCTTCGGCGGCTCCGAGCGCACCATGCACTGGAACCTCATGGGCGAAGGCGCCACCGGCAAGACCCGCGTGGGATACGTGTGGATGGAGTTCGGCCGGGCCGACGGCGCATGGTTCTCCTGCGGGGCCCGGCTGCAGGCCAGCGTCCACACGAGCGGCGTCCAGACCGACTACTTCACCACCGTCCGGCGCCTCGGCGACGGCGCCGACAACGTCTCCCTGCTCAATGAGGCGGGCCAGCCCCTCACCCGGGCCGCGCTGGCGGACGCCCTGGAGGGCCACGGCGAGATCCACGCCACGGCCGCCGACTACCGGTCCACGATCCGCCGCACCCTGTTCGCCGGCCTCGGCGAGCAGCGCTACGAGGCGCTGATCACCGCCCTGCTCCAGCTCCGGCAGCCCAAACTCTCCGAGCGGCTCGACCCGTCCCTGCTGTCCACCCTGCTGTCCAAGGCCCTGCCGCCGCTCGGCGAGACGGAGATCGGGGAACTCGCCGAGGGGTTCGAGCGGCTCGACCGGCAGCGCGAGGACCTGAAGCGGCTCGACGAGGAGGTCACCGCCGCGGCCGCCATCGCCGACCGGCAACGCGGCTACGCCCAGCGGGTGCTGCGCGCCGCCGCCGCACACCTGATCTCCGCGACGACGGACCTGGACAACCGGGCCCGGACCGCCCGGGAGAGCGCGGAGCAGCACCGACAGGCCCTGCACGACCAGGAGGTCACCGGGCGGCGCAGGGCGGAGCTGAGCGAGCGGGTCGAGGAACTCGAAGCGGCCGTCCAGGGCCTGGTCGACAGCGACCTCTACCAGCAGGGCAAGGAGCTGGACCAACTCCGCCGCCGCACCCAGGACACCGCGCAGACCGCCCATCGACTGCGCGCCACCGCCGACGACCGGCAGCGCCGGTTCCGCGCGGACGACGAGCAGGCGGACGCCGCCGTCCGACAGGCCGAGGAATACGCCCACCACGCCCGGGACACCGCCGAGGACGCCGAGCGGACGGCCCGCGTCGTGGGCATGGAGTCGGTGCACGCGGAGCTGCGCGCCGCCCTCGCCGACGCTCCCGGCGCCGACGATCCCGCGCGGGAGGCGAACCGGGTCCGTCAGGTCCGTCATCTGCTGCGTGGAGCCGTCAAGGGCCGGCGCGACCAGATGGCGGCCGTCCGGGAGGCCGTCGAACGCCATGAGCGGGCCGTGGGCGACCGCACCGCCGCCGAGACCGCCCTGGACGGCGCCCGGGACGGCCTGGCCGAGGCCATGACCCGTCGCGACGAAGCGGCCCGTGAGTGCGCGCAGGCCTTGCAGGCGCAGGCGGAGCTGCTCCGGGAGTGGGCCGCCGGATGTGTGGAGCTGCGGATCGACGACGTCGAGGAACTGGCCGCGCGAGCCGCCGTCGAAGCGGATGTGCTGGCCGTCGTGGAGCGTGCCGTACGCGCCCAGGACCAGGCGATCACCCAGTCCGAGACCCGGTTCCGGACGGCGCGGGAGACCGCGCTCGACCACCGCGAGCGGACTGTCCGCGCCGTCGAGGCGCTCACGGCACAGACCGACCTCCCGCCGCCCGCCCCGCCGTACCGCACCACGGACCGTGCCACGATGGAGGGCGCGCCCCTGTGGCGGCTGGTGGCCTTCCGCGACGGCGTCCCCGAGGACGTCCAGGCCGGCGTCGAGGCGGCGCTGGAGGCATCGGGACTGCTCGACGCGTGGGTGAGCCCCGAGGACACGATCGAGCTGGCCGGGCACGACACCTTCGCGGCGCCCGCCTGGGCGACACCCGCACCGGGCCCGTCCCTCCTCGAAGTCCTGCGCCCCGAAGAGGACAGCCCGGTGTCCGGCGACCGGGTGGCCCGGCTCCTCGCGGGCATCGCCTACGGAGACCAGCTCCCCCACTGGCACACCGCCGCCGTCGCGGCGGACGGCAGCTGGCGGCTGGTAGCGGCCATCGGCACCTGGAGCAAGGACGCGCCCGCCCACATCGGCTCCCTCGCCCGGGAACAGGCCAGAGCGCGGCGCAGCGCCGAACTCACCGGCCGCCTCACCGAGCTGAACACGCACCTCGCGTCGCTCGACGCGCGGCTGCGCGCCCTGCGCGAGAGCCGCTCCCGGCTCGACGCCGACCTCGCGGCCCGCCCCCGGCACCGCGAGCTCGACGAGAGACGGCGCCGCTGGGACCGCGCGGAGGAGGCGGTCGGAGTACGGGACGACGCCGTCCGCGTCGCGGTCAAGGTGCTCGACGGGCGGGAAGCCGACGTGAGCCGTTGCCTGCGCACGCTCGGCAGGCTCTCCTCGGAACACGCCCTGCCCACCGAGCGGGGCCGACTGAACGAACTGTCCGCCGCCGTCGACGCGTTCGCGGACACGGCCGACGCATGGGCCGACGCGCACCTGCACTGGGCCACCGCCCTCGGCCGGGCCGCGGCCGCGCGAAGCCAGGCCGAACGCTCCCTGGAGGCAACGCAGGAGAGCCAGGCGGAGGCCGACCGGGCCGAGACCGAGGCACGGGCGCTCGCCGCCACCCTCCAGGCCGTCGACAGCTCGGTCGGCGAGGACTTCCGCCAGATAGCGGCCCGCATCGGCGAGTTGAGGCAGGACGCCCGCCGCAGCCGCGAGGAGATCACCGCGAGCGACGGCGAACTGAGCCGCCTTCAGCACCGTATCGGCGCGCTGGAGGCGACCATGGCCGAGGACGTCCGGCGACGCGACGACGCCACGGCCACGAGAGACGCCTCGGCGCTCCGCTTCCGCCACCTGTGCCTGCTCGGCCTGCCCCAGGACACCGGCGCCCCGCCGGAACGGGCCGCTCTGCACCTGACCGCACAGGACGGCGCCCGCGCCACGCTGTACGCGGCCCGCGAGATCGCCGCCGAGTGGCCGAACCTCGCCCACGAACCGCGCAACCTGGGGGACGCCGTCCAGCGCCTGTCGGAGGCGGTCCACCAGGCCCGTCAGGTCCTCGGCCGCCGCGCCGACCTCGACCTGGAAGCCGACGAGGACGTCCAGATCTTCACCGCCACGATGGACGGCGCCCGGACCGGCGCGACGGGACTGCTCCACACCCTCACCGCCGAACGGGACGGCAGCCGCGAGGACATCACCGTCGCCGAGCGGCGCCTCTTCGACCAGACCCTCACCGGGGACACCCGGCGCCACCTGGCCTCCCGGATCCGTCAGGCGGGCGAACTCGTCGACCGCATGAACGGCCACCTGCAACGGGTCCGTACGGCGTCGAACGTCTCCGTCCAACTGGTGTGGCGCATCCACCCCGACCTCCCGGCCGGCACCCAGACCGCCCGCACGCTCCTGCTCAAGGAGCCCAAGAACGTCACCGACGCCGACCGCGAGGCCCTGCACGCCTTCTTCCGGGCCCGCATCGAAGAGGCGAAGGCCAGAAACACGGCGGCCACCTGGGAGGAACAGCTCGCCGAGGTGCTCGACTACACGGCGTGGCACCAGTTCGTGGTCCGGCTCGACCGCGCGAACGGCGCCGGATGGCAGGTCCTCACGAAGAAACTCCACGGCGCCCTGTCCGGCGGCGAGAAGGCCATCGCCCTGCACCTGCCGCTCTTCGCGGCCGTCGCCGCGCACTACGAGGCCGTACCCGAGGCGCCTCGGCTCATCCTCCTCGACGAGGTGTTCGTCGGCGTCGACGCCGCCAACCGCGGCCAGATCTTCGCCCTGCTCGCCGCACTCGACCTCGACCTGATGCTCACCTCGGACCATGAGTGGTGCCACTACCGCGAACTCTCCGGCATCGCCGTCCACCAACTGATCACGGGAACGGACGGCGACGACGCGGTGACCAGCGCCCGCTTCGTGTGGACGGGGACGGGCATGCAGCCGGACGAAGGAAGCGGAGCAGACGAAGGCAGCGGAGCCGACGAAGGCAGAGGTACAGGGGACCTCGGGACATGAGCACGCCCCCCGTCCCCCCTCACCTCGCCGAGCCCCGCCTGCGCCCTCTCTGGCAGGCGGTGCACGACCGCCTGTCCTCCGGCCGACCCGTCACCGGGGTGCGCGTAGGCCCGCTCGACGAGGACGAACGGGAGGCTCTGGCCGACCTCCTGGGCATGGACCGGCTGCCCGACCAGCGGCCGACCGTGCGCCTCGCCCGGCTGGAGGACGCTTTGGCCGAGGCCGGCGCCGGCACCGTACGGGACCTGGTCGCGCAGGTCATCGGCCCGCTCGGCGACCGGGACGCCGAACGCCGGCGCGACGAGGAGGAACGGGCCGCCCTGTGGGCCTGGTTGGCGGATCACGACACCGTGCGGGCCCAGCCCGCGCTGGCGGAGTGGACCGCGTACTGCCGTGCCCAGGGGCTGGTGGACGGCTCCGTCGCCCGCACCCGCGACCTGCTCACCGCCGCCCTCTCCGTGCTCGCCGCCCTGCCCGCCGAGGGCGAACCCCTGCCGGTGTTCGCCGCCCGCACACGACACGGCGACCCACACGCCCTGGACGACGGCACCCGCCTCTCCACCCTCGTGCTGCGGGCCCTGTCCACGCTCTACGGCGCCCCCGTGCCCGACGGCTCCCCGGGGCGGCGCGCACTCTGGTCCCGGGCCGGCGTCGCCGACGACGAGCTGTCCACGACGGTCCTCGCCGCCGGACTCCGCCCGTCCGGCGAGGGCACGCTGAGCCGCCTGAGCCGCATCTGCGCCGAGGCCGGCCACGCCGTCTCGCTCACCCTGGCCCAGCTGAGGTCACCGGGCGACTTCCACTTCCCCGCCCGACCCGTCCACATCACGGAGAACCCGAGCGTCCTCGCCCTGGCACTACGCCGCTTCGGCGCCCACTGTCCACCCATGGTCTGCACCTCGGGCTGGCCCAACAGCGCCGTCGTCCGCCTCCTGCACCTCCTCGCCGCGGAGGGCGCGACACTGCGCTACCACGGAGACTTCGACGGCGAGGGCGTCCGCATCGCCGCCCACGTCATGCACAAGACCTCCGCCGTCCCCTGGCGCATGTCCACCCACGACTACCTCACCGGCCTCACCCACACCCCGCACGGCCCCGCCCCGGGCCGCCTCACCGAGGCCCCCTGGGACCCCGCCCTCACCCCCGCCATGGCGCGACAGGGAAGGGCCCTGATGGAGGAAACGGTGGCGGCCCCTCTCCTCGACGACCTCTCCCGAGAACCCACCCACCCCTGAGCACCTGCGGATTTGTTAAGACAGCACCCCTCGCGCGAGGCGGCCGCTTCCTGACAGGCTCGGGGGCGTGACGTACGTAGTGAGCGTGGACACCTGCATCCCGCAGGGCACTCCGGAGATGGACCCGCTGCAGCGCGCCGGCGCCGTGGCGCTCATCGAGGACGCCTTCAACTCGGTCAGGTCCGTCGAAGGCCCCGACGGCGTGGAGGTCGACCTCGTCGACACCATCGTGGCCGTCCATCCCGGAGGCGCCTTCCTCAAGGTCATCGTCGACGCTCCGGCGCTGGAGTTCGCCGAGGACTCCGTGCAGGCGCTGGTGGACGAACTGCTGGAGCGCACGGAACTGCTGGCCGACTGGACGATCGAGCGGTGCGAGGTCGAGCTGCACCAGGACCTGGCCAAACAGAGCCTCGACGCCGCCGACGGCCCCGACGCCCCGCCCGACGACCCCGCCGCCCGCAAGGCCCGCCACACCGAGACACCAGCCCCAGAAGGCGCCGACGAGCCCCACGCAGTCGAGGCGAAAGCCGCAGCCGTACGAACCCGAATGCTGAAGTCGGCCGACGAACTCCGCGCATTCCCCCTGTCGATGTTCGGCGCACCCGACGGAGACGGGGAGGCGGACGGTGAGGGGAAAGACGGGAAAGACGGGAAAGATGGGAAGGAGAGGAAAGAGACGACCGTGATCCCCGCGGAGAGCGCCAGACTCGCCGCCGGCGCCCTTGTCTACGCCACCGACATCCTGGTGGACGAACTCTTCGAAGACGTACAGGTCCTGACGCAGGAGGACGCCACCGTCGCGGAATGCGAGGGCCCCTTGTGGCACCTGGAGCGCCTTCCCGACCGCTACGCCCTCCAGTACGACGCCCGCTTCGCCCGCCGCTTCCTGGTCACCACGATCGCCATGACCACCCGCTTCACCGACGGCAGCTTCCAGCGGCTCAGCTGCGTGGCCGAGGAACTCGCCCTGCGCTTTCTGCTGAGCGAGACGACCACGACCCTGGAGCTGCACGGACTCCTGGACGACGACGTCTCGGCCGCGCTGGACGCGTTCGCCGCCAACGTGTACGAGGACAAGGACCACGAGTGGCTCTACGACGACTCACTGGACGCCTTCGACGAAGCCCCGGCGGGCGCGACTCTGGGAACCGCGCCCATGGCGTTCAGGTCGTGGTTCACCCCGTTCCACGAGGGCAGACACGTTCACCCGTCCGCAGCGGACGAACCCGAGGGGGCGGCCCAGTGAGGGCCACCCGGCCAACGTCCGCTCACTCCTGCGGCCGGCGGATGTTGACCATCCACGGAACGCCGAACCGGTCCGTGCACATGCCGAACACGTCCCCCCACATCTGCTTGGCCAACGGGACGGACACATATGCCCCGGCGGACAGCTTCTCCCAGTAGCCGCGCAGCTCGGCATCGTCGTCCCCGCTCACACTGACGGAGAAACTGCTGCCGGGATTGTGCTCCATGCCGGGCGGCACGTCGGCGCCCATCACGGTGAACCCGCTCGACGTCTCCAGCAGCCCGTGCATGACCTTGTCGGCCTCCGGCGCGTCCGGTTTGCCGAAGTCGCCGTAGGTGTTGAGCGTCAGAGTGCCGCCGAAGACCTCCCGATAGAACTCCAACGCCTGCCGGGCGTCACCGTCGAAGCTGAGATACGGATTGAGCCGCGAGGCCATGAATTCCTCCCAGAATGCACCAATTCATTGAACCAAGCGAAGATTAGGGAGATTGGGCGCAAAAAGAACAACGGCACGCCGACCACCACACCCTCCTCAACCGCTGTCCGCACCGCCGTCGGCCGATGACGGCACGGCGCGCGGACGCAGGACCATGAGCGTGTCTTCCAAGGCCGCCACCATGGCAAAGGGAAACCGGTCGAGCTCAAGACAGAGGGCGACGTCATCAGGATGGACTCCTTGACGCACCCCCTCCGCCAGCTCGACTGCGGCGCGCGACCCGGCGGCGCGACTGAGGAAGCCGGCGGCATCCGTCCCGGCCTCGGTGGCTCTCCGGGCGATGTACTGAGCGCACGCCAGATCCTCATCCGCCCGCCCGCCCTCGCCGGTGACCACGAACGTGACGCTGTCGCACGCACGTGTCCGCAAGAGCCGCGCCGTTGCCTCCGCCACCACGAAGCCGGCGCACAGCACCAGCGACGCCTCCTTGACCGCAAGGGCGCCCACCGTCCCTGCCGTGGTCTTCTGCACAACGGTCCGTCCACCGAGGTCGACAGACCGCAACAGACCCGGCGAATTGACGGCGTCGAACCCCGGCGCGGCCGGCCCGTCTTTGAGCGCCACCCAATCCGGATGCCGAGCCTTGAGCGCCAGGGCGTCGTCCAGCGACTCAGCAAGAACGATCTTTTCCGCCCCCTGCGCAAAAGCCCAGGCAGCCACGGTGAAAGCACGCATGACGTCAACCACGACCGCCACAACCGGGGCGCCGACCAACTCATCCATGCCAAGGAGTAATTGTCAAGACTTGTGGATCAGTTGAGGTGGATCACGCTGCGAGGGTCTTGTCTCGTTCGACGAGGAGGCCGTTCTCGAAGCGGGCGCCA
>NZ_JBITCT010000046.1:0-82496 GCF_044453465.1 Streptomyces sp. NPDC051677 | reverse complement strand
CGACCCGCTACGACAAGACCGCCGAGTCCTACCAGGCAGCTGTCACGCTCGCCTCGCTCCTGATGTGGGCGTGACATTTGAAGACAACTCCTAGGAGCTGCTCGATCTCCACCAGGTCGTCGGTGCCGCTCAAAGGACCTCCCGTGCCCATCGGTGAGAATATGATTCTCGCAATCGATTATCACGCTTCCATGTGTCATGCCCTCCGTCAATGCCCTCCGTCAATGCCCTCCGTCAATGCCTCCGTCAACGCCGGCGCGTACTTCGACGGCTGTTGTCCGAATGGTTGATTCTCCAATAGCGAGAAGCTAGTTTCCAGACCATGGATCAGTTCCTGGCCTTCACGGTGGTCGGCCTGAGCACCGCCGCGATCTACGCCGTGATCGGCAGCGGTCTGGTGCTCACCCACACCACGGCCGGCGTCTTCAACTTCGCGCACGGCGCGGCCGGGATGCTCGCGGCCTTCGCCTACTGGCAACTCGCCGTCGGCTGGGGATGGCCGGTCCCGCTCGCCCTCGCTGCCGTCCTCCTCGTCCTCGCGCCCGCTTTCGGCCTGTTCGTGGAACGGGTGCTGATGCGCCCGGTGCAGGCCCTCGGTGAGGCCGAACGGCTGGTCATGACGGTCGCCCTGCTCACCGGGTGCATCGCGCTCGCCCGCTGGGTGTGGGACCCCAACACCCCCCGCCCCCTCACCCCCTTCTTCGCCGACGAGCCGGCCCTGCGCCTCGGGCCGGCCGCCGTCACCTGGCACCAGGCCGTCACCATGGCGGTCGCCCTCGCCGTCGCCGGCGGACTGTGGTTCCTGCTCCACCGCACTCGCGCCGGCACCGAGATGCGCGCGTCGGTCGACGACCGGGCGCTGGCCGGGCTCACCGGCGCCGACCCGCTGCGCGCCGGCCGGCTGGCCTGGGTCCTCGGCATCCAGCTCGCCGCCGTCGGCGGCATCCTCATCGCGCCCACCGTCGCACTCGACGCCCAGCAGCTCTCCCTGCTCATCGTCAGCGCCTACACCGCCGCCGTCTTCGGCAGGCTGCGCAGCCTGCCGCTGACCTTCCTCGGCGCGATCGCCGTCGGCCTCCTGGAGGCCTACCTCGCCGGTTACCTGCCGCAGAACGACTACCTGCCCGGCCTGCGGCTGGCAGCCCCCGCGCTGCTCCTCCTCCTCGCCCTGCTCGCCTTCCCGCACCGCCGCCTGCCCGGCCGCGACCGCCGCCTCGTCCCCGTCGCCCTGCCCGCTCGGCGCGGCGCCCTGCTCCTCGCGGGCGGCATCCTCGCCCTCGCGCTGCTCCTGGTCACCGTGCTGTCGCAGGACGCCCTCATCTCGTACGGCGCGATCTTCGCGCTCGGCGTCATCGCCCTGTCCTACGTCCCGCTCGCCGGATACGCCGGGCAGGTCTCGCTCTGCCAGTGGTCCATCGCCGGGATCGGGGCGGTGGCGTGGGGACACCTGGGAGCGCACGGCGAACTGTGGGCGCTGCCGGTCGCGGTCCTCGGGTGCGCGGCCGTCGGCGCGTTGATCGCGCTGCCCGCGCTGCGGCTGTCCGGCATCTATCTCGCGCTCGGCACCGCCGCCTTCGCCGTCGTCCTCGACCGGTGGATCTTCACCCTGCCCGCCTTCGACCTTCTCGGCGTCCGCATCGCCCTGTTCGACCAGGGCTCGGTGTCGGTCACCGGCCCCGACCTGTTCGGACTGCACCTGACCACCCCGGCCCAGCTGCTCGTCCTGGCCGCCGTCTGCCTCGCCCTCGCCTCGCTCGGCGTGGCCGCGCTGCGCCGGGGCCGGTTCGGGCGCCGGCTGATCGCCCTGCGCGACAGCGAGGCCGCGTACGCCACCCTCGGCGGACGGCTCCTCGGCGCGAAGGTCGCCGTCTTCGCGCTGTCGGCCGCGATCGCGGGACTGGGCGGCGCCCTCTACGGCATGCAGCTGCAGACGGTCACCGCCGAACAGTTCAACCTCGTCGCGGGGCTGCCGATCTTCCTGATCGCGGTCATCGCCGGACTCGGCCACGTCGGCGCGGGCCTCTTCGCAGGCGTCGCGTTCGTCGTGCCGACTCAGGCGCTCGGCGAACTCGGCGCCTGGGCCCAGGACTTGTCCGCCCTGCTGATCGCCCTCGCCGGCATGGGCCTCGCGCACAGCCCCAGCGGGGTCATCGCCCGGTTCCGTATCGAATGGGCGCCCCTGGCCCGAGACCGGCTGCTGCTGGGGGCGTTGGGGGCGGTCCTCGCCGGGTGCTGGCTGCTCGCCGCGCTCGGGGCGACCGACGGACGGCTGCTGCTCGGCGTCGCCCTCGCGACCGCCGTGGCCCTGCGGAGCCGAGCCGCAGCCCGCCAACAGGCCCCTGCCGAACTGCCGTTGGAGTGGTGGGGAGTGAGCCGACCGTGGCGGCCCGAGGACGGGGAGGTGCTGAGCCGTGCCACTGCTGCAGGCTGAGGAGGTGACCGTCTCCTTCGGCGGCCGCCGGGCCCTCGACGCCGTGTCCCTGACCGCCGAGGCAGGCCGGGTCACCGGGCTCATCGGGCCCAACGGGGCCGGCAAGAGCACCCTGTTCGACGTCGTCACGGGCCTGCGCCGCCCCCGTGCCGGCCGGGTCCGCCTCGACGGCCGCGACATCACCCGCGAAGGCCCCGCCCGCCGCGCCCGGCGCGGCATGTCCCGCACGTTCCAGCACCTGGAGCTCTTCGGCCGGCTCACCGTCCGCGACAACCTCCTCGTCGCCGCCGAACTCGGCCCCGAACGCCGGCATGCGGCCCGCACGGCCGACGCGGTCCTGGCCCGGCTCGGCCTGACCGACCAGGCCGACGCACCCGCCGACGCCCTGCCCACCGGCATCGCCCGCCTCGTCGAGGTCGGCCGCGCCCTCGTCCTCAAGCCCCGCGTCCTGCTCCTCGACGAACCCGCCGCGGGCCAGGACGCCGAGGAGACCGAACGGTTCGCCGCCCTGCTGCGCGCCCTCGCCGCCGACGGCGCCGCCGTCCTCCTCGTGGAACACGACATGAGCCTCGTGATGACCGTCTGCGACGACGTCCACGTCCTCGACCTCGGCAAGGTCGTCGCCGCCGGCCCGCCCGAACGCATCCAGCGCGACAGGACCGTGCTCGCGGCCTACCTGGGGGAGACATGAGCACGACCCGGACCACCCCGGCGGCGCAGCCCGCACGCCGGGCGCCCGAGAGGCCCCTGCTGGAGCTGGCCGGCGTCCGGGCCGCCCACTCCGGCATCACCGTCCTGCACGGCGTGGACCTCGCGGTCGCCGCCGGACAGGTCGTCGCGCTCCTCGGCCCCAACGGCGCGGGCAAGACCACCGTCCTCAAGGTCGCCTCCGGCGTCCACCCGCCCAGTGGCGGACGGCTCCTGCTCGGCGGCCGGGACGCCACCGGCATCCGCCCCGGCGAGCTCGCCCGCGCCGGGGTCTGCCTCATCCCCGAGGGCCGGGGCGTCTTCCCCAACCTCACGGTCCGCGAGAACCTCCTGATGATGACCTTCACCGGCCGCAGCCGGGAGGAGATCGAGGCGATCGCGTACGCCCGCTTCCCCGTCCTCGGCGGCCGCCGCACCCAGCACGCCGGCACCCTCTCCGGCGGCGAGCAGCAGATGCTCGCCCTCGCCCGGGGCCTGGCCACCGACCCCGCCGTCCTGCTCCTCGACGAGCTCTCCATGGGACTCGCCCCGCTGGTCGTCGCCGAACTGTACGAACTCGTCGCCGAGATCGCCCGCCAGGGCGTCGCCGTCCTCGTCGTCGAGCAGTTCGCCGCCGCCGCACTGAAGATCGCCGACCACGCCGCCGTGCTCGTCCGCGGCCGGATCCAGTGGCAGGGACACCCCGACAGCTCCCTCCACGCCGAACTCTCCTCCTACTACCTGGGGAGCACCGCATGACCAACACCAACCACACGGCCCCGGCGAAGCCGGCAGACCCGGTGACCTCGGCGGACCCGGCGGCCCCGGTGACCTCGGCAGGCCCGGTGACCTCGGCAGGCCCGGCGGCCCCGGCAGGCTCGGCGGCCCTGGCGGACCGGCCGGCCCCGGCAGGCCCTGCGGCCTCTGCGGACCCTGCGGCCTCTGCGGACCCTGCGGCCTCTGCGGACCCTGCGGCCTCTGCGGACCCGGCAGACCAGGCAGACCAGGCAGGCCCAGGGGACCCGGCGGCCCAGGCAGGCCAGGTGGCCCCGGCAGGCTCGGCGACTTCGGCAGATCAGGCAGGCCCTGCGGGCTCGGCGGCCCCTGCGGGCTCGGCGGCCCCTGCGGGCTCGGCGGCCCAGGCAGGCCAGGCAGGCTCGGTGGCCCTGGCGGACCGGGCGGCCCCGGCAGGCCCGGTGGCCCCGGCAGACCAGGTGGCCCCGGCAGGCCCGGTGGTCCCGGCGGGTCGGGCCGAAGAGGCCGAGCGGGCCGAGCGGTTCGTTCGGGCTCTCGTCGAGCTGAAGATCGCCGACCCCGCCACCGCCCGCGCCGCGCTCTGGCTCCGCGTCGGCGGGCTGCTGATGCTCGCCGGTCTGGTCCTCGGCGGCCTCGCCTTCCCCCTCGCCCACGCCACCGACTCCGGCCTCGGCCAGGGCGACGCGCTCGCCCTCGGCCTCGGCGGGGTCGCCGCCGCCGTGGTGGGCGGCGCGCTGTTCCTGCGCTACTCGCTCACCGGCTTCCTGCGCTTCTGGCTCGCCCGCCAGTCCTACGACCTCGACCGGCTGGGGGAGCGTCTGACCGCCACCCCACCGGCGACAGCGCCCGCACCCCCGGCAGAAGGAGAATCGCCCCATGGCGTCGTCCCCCGCACCGACCCCGCGCCCCGGTGACCAGCTCGCCGCCGCCACCGGCAGCACCCGCGTCATCGTGATCCGGGCCCCCAAGGGCGCCACGGACACCGTCGAATGCGGGGGCGTCCCGATGCTCCCCGCCAGGGAGGTCCCCGCCCAGCGGGTCCCCGCCGGGGCGCCCGCCGCGCAGGCCCCCGGCACGCTCATCGGCAAGCGGTACGTGGACGCCGCCGACACCCTCGAACTGCTGTGCACCGCCTCCGGCGCGGGCCCACTGACCTACGGGGGTGAGCCGTTGACCGTCAAGGCGCCCAAGGCGCTGCCCGCCTCCGACTGACGAACCCTCGGTACTCACCTGGTGGACGCCCCCTTGACGGGCGCTCCCGGCGGATCGACACTCGATTCGGGAATCCTAGTGAACAGGTAGGGAAACAATGGGGCGCCTAGAGCCGGTCACCAGCCGAGCGAGCCGCACGGCGTGGTCGTCGCCCCTTCTCACCTCCCGCCGTCACATCGACCTGCAGCGGGTCTGCAGCGCGATCCCCCTCGGCTGAGAGCCCCGGCCCGTCCCCGCACCCACCCGCCCCGGCGACGCCTCACCCGCGCCGCTTCGTCCGGCGTGCGGGGACGAGTGCCACGCCCTCCCGTCCGTCGTCGCAACCGCCGCGCGCACGTCCTCAGCGCGCCCGCCCCCGGGGAGAGTCATGTCCGTCACACCGCTGACCGCCGCCCACTCGTCCGCCCGGCCCGCCCCCGCATTCCGGGGCCGGATCGGCCGGGACGCGCGCAGCGGCCACTACGCCGTGCCCCGCCGCTACCGCCTCCACCTGGCAACGGCCGACCCCGAGTGTCTGCGCATCGCCGTCACCCACAGCCTCCTCGGCCTGGCCGAGGCCTGCCCCGTCACCTTCCTGCCGGCCGAACCGGACTGCCCCGACGGCGGCCACTCCGCGCTGCGCCCGCTCTACGACGCCAGCGCGCACCGGTACACCGGGCCGGCCCTCGCGCCCGTGCTCAGCGACGACTGGTCCGGGCGCATCGTCAGCAGCCACGGCCCCGACATCGCCCGCGACCTCGCCCGGAGGTTCGGCGGCGGCCGGCCCACGCTGTACCCGTGCGGCGCCGAGTCGCAGATCGAGGCCGTCGAGCGGATGTGCGCACAGGGCATCGAGGCGGCCGCGCAACGCGCCGGAGCGGCCGACGCGGCGGAGGCGGAGCGCGCCGCCGCCCTCGACACGCTGCTCACCACGCTCGGCGTGCTGGAGCAGGGCCTCGGCAACCACCAGTACCTGATTAGCGATCAGATCACTGCCGCTGACGTCGAGTTGTGGGTCACCCTGGTTCAACTCGACACCGTGCACCGCAATCACCTCGACGCGGCCGCCGTGCAGCGCATCGCCGACCATCCGGCCCTGTGGGCCTACGCCCGCCGACTGGCCGCCCAACCGGCCTTCGGCGCCCACCTCGACCTGGACGCCATCGCCCGCCGCCACCACGCCCGTTGTCAGGGCCTGGAGGCCGCCGGCGCGGCCGTCCAGATCCTGGACTGGGAGACTCACGCCGCCGACGGCGCCGAGACCCGACCGCAGGTCAACCGCCCGTGAGCCAGTCCACCCACTGGACGGGCATTGACATCCGTTCGGGCAATTGTCTTAAGTGATGACCCTTCGACAAGCGCGAGGGCCCCACGGGCCGGAACAGTGACGGTGACGGACATGTACGCAGCGAATCGGACGGCGCCTCGCCGCTCCCGGGGCTGCGTACGGCCGTACCTCGACATCCTCGTCGCCAACCGCGCCGTCGACCTCCTGCGCGTGAACAGCGCACTGTGTACCGCACCGGGCCGTGCCCGCTGTCGGGGCTGTCAGGGCTGACCCCCTTCCCACCAGCCTTCGCCCCGCCTCCGCGTTCCTGACGAACACCGCCCGAGCGGTGTGCCGTTGCCCGCCCCACCCCGGTTCTGCCGTACGCATCCGTGCGCCGTGCCTGCCCGCGTTCCCGACGCAGAGCGCTCCCTGCCGCCCTGCCCGCGACGCGCCTCAGCCGTCCACGACCGCCGTGCCCCCGGGGTGTCCGACTCCCGCCGGAGCTCCCCATGAGTGAACCCCCAGGCGCCGTGACCCTCGCCGAGTCGCCCGCCGCCCACACCCCGCCGGAAACGCGGCTCAGCGCCCAGCGCGTGCAGCCGCTGCGCAAGCCCGGCCGCTGGATCGCCACCGCCGTCACCCTGGTCCTGATCGCCCAGTTCGTCCACGGACTGGTCTCCAACCCCTTCTACCAGTGGGACAGGTTCGGCTACTGGTTCTGGCGGCCGACCATCCTCGACGGACTGCTCATCACCCTCGAAGTGACCGCCTGGAGCGCCGTGTTGGGCCTCCTCGGCGGCATCCTCCTCGCCCTCGCCCGGCTCTCGAAGAGCCCGGTGCTGCGCGCCGCGAGCTGGACGTACGTCTGGGCACTGCGGTCCGTGCCGCTGATCGTGGTCCTGCTGTTCCTCTACAACTTCAGCGCCCTGTACAAGACGTTGAGCGTGGGCGTCCCCTTCGGGCCCGCCTTCTTCACCTTCGACGAGTCCCGGCTCGCCACCGACATGGCGGTCGCGGTCGTCGGCCTCAGCCTCAACGAGGCGGCCTACGCCGCCGAAGTGGTCCGCGGCGGCATCCTCTCCGTCGACCAGGGCCAGCACGAGGCCGCCGCGGCGCTCGGACTGCCCAAGGGCTACCAGTTCCGCCGGATCGTCTTCCCGCAGGCCCTGCGGTCCATCACCCCGAACTACGTCAACCAGCTGATCGGCCTGATCAAGAGCACCTCGCTGGTCTTCTACGTGTCGCTGCTCGACCTGTTCGGCTCCGCGCAGAGCATGGGCTCCACCTACCCCGGCGACATCGTGCCGCTGCTGCTCGTCGTCACCGTCTGGTACCTGATCCTGACGAGCCTCGTGTCCGTCGCCCAGTTCTACGTCGAGCGGTACTACGCCCGGGGCGCCACGCGCTCCCTGCCGCCGACCCCGCTGCAGAAACTGCGCACCGGCCTGCGGGACCTCCGCGAGCGTGCGCGCCGGGAGGCCGCCGTATGACCGCCGAAACGCTCACCGCTGCCGAGGCCGCGCCCGCTGCCGAGGCCGCGCCCGCCGCCGTCGAGGTGCACGACGTGCACAAGTGGTACGGCGCCCACCGGGTGCTGGACGGCGTCGACCTGACCGTGCGGCCCGGCGAGGTCACCGTGATCCTCGGCCCGTCCGGCTCGGGCAAGTCCACCTTGCTGCGGGTCATCAACCACCTGGAGAAGCCGGAGATCGGCTACGTCAGCGTCAACGGCGAACCGATCGGCGTCCGCCGGCACGGCGACCGGCTGCGCGAGCTGAGCGAGCGGGCCATCCTGACCCAGCGCAGCCGCATCGGCTTCGTCTTCCAGAACTTCAACCTCTTCCCGCACCTGACCGTGCTCGACAACGTCGCCGCCGCCCCGGTGGCCACCGGGAAGCTCGCCAAGCCCGAGGCCCGGGCGCTGGCCGCCGAACTCCTCGACCGGGTCGGCCTGGCCGACAGGGCCGGCGCCTACCCACGGCAGCTCTCCGGCGGCCAGCAGCAGCGCGTCGCCATCGCCCGCGCCCTCGCCCTGCGCCCCGGCGTCATCCTCTTCGACGAACCCACCTCCGCCCTCGACCCCGAACTCGTCGGCGAGGTCCTCGCCGTCATCAAGAACCTGGCGACCAGCGGCACCACCCTCGTCATCGTCACCCACGAGATCGGCTTCGCCCGCGAGGTCGCCGACCGGGTCGTCTTCATCGACGGCGGAAAGATCGTCGAACAGGGCCCGCCCGGCGAGGTCCTGGACAACCCGCGCCACGAACGGACGCGCGACTTCCTCAGCAAGGTCCTCTGACCCCTCTTTCCTCCCCCTTCTCTCATCGCCTCACCGGACAAAGGAACGACCATGCCTGCCCACTTCACCCGACGCAGCCTGATGCGCGGCATCACCGCGGCGACCGCCGTCGCCACCCTCGCCACCGGGCTCGTCGCCTGCGGTGGTGAGAGCGACGCCGCCACCACGACCGACAGCGCCGCCTCCGGGACCGTGACCATCGGCCAGGTCTCCAACGGCGCCGCCAAGGAAACCACCCTGAAGGTGGCGGAGGTGAAGTCGATCAGCGCCGAACTCCCCGACGCGATCCGCAAGAGCGGCAAGCTGGTCGTCGGCAGCGGCAGCCTGCCGTCCGGCTCCGCCCCGCTCGGGTTCGTGGGCAGCGACCAGAAGACCCTCACCGGCGCCGAGCCCGACCTCGCCCGGCTGGTCGCCGCGGTCCTCGGCCTGAAGCCGGAGACGAAGAGGTTCACCTGGGAGAACCTCTTCGTCGGCATCGACAGCGGAAAGGTCGACGTCGCCTTCTCGAACGTCACCGACACCGAGGAGCGCAAGAAGAAGTACGAGTTCGCCTCCTACCGACAGGACAACCTCGGCTTCGAGACGCTGAAGTCCAGCAACTGGAAGTTCGGCGGCGGCTACGAGAGCCTCGCCGGCAAGACCGTGGCGGTCGGCGCGGGCACCAATCAGGAGCGCATCCTCCTGGAGTGGAAGAAGAAGCTGGCGAGCGAGGGCAAGAAGCTCACCGTCAAGTACTTCCAGGACAACAACAGCACCTACCTGGCGCTGAGCAGCGGCAAGATCGACTCCTACCTCAGCCCCAACCCGGCCGTCGCCTACCACGTGACCCAGACCGCGAACACGCCCGACCCCACGGCGAACGCGGGCACCTACTCGGGTGCGGGCGCGAGCCTGCAGGGCCTGATCGCGGCGACCGCCAAGAAGGACAGCGGCCTCGCCAAGCCCCTCGCCGACGCCATCAACTACCTGATCGACAACGGCCAGTACGCCAAGTGGCTCGCCGCCTGGAACCTCTCCAACGAGGCCGTCGCCAAGTCCGAGGTCAACCCGCCCGGCCTGCCCCTGACCGACTCCTGATGACGACTCACCCGCACCCCCTCGACAACGCCGTCCGGGCGGCCCTCGACGGCCTCCGCGACCGCGGCGACACCCCGTTCCTGCACTCCGCCGCCGACAACACCCCTGCGACCCGCTCTACGAGTCCCTCGGCTTCACCCTGCGCCGCCGCTCGACCATCGCTCGGTGCGCACACCGGGAACATCCGGCGAGGCCGGGGCGTTGTGACTGTTGACGGGATGTGTGAGGCGCCGTCCGGCGCCCGGCGAAGGAGGGGGCGGGCCGTGATCCACATATGCCATGCCGTGCACCTCCACTCCCGGCCGCACATCGACCTCCAGCGCGTGGCCGGCGCGCTCTGTAGCTCCTGAACCCTCCCCCAGCCTTCGGCCGGGGGACTCCCCTCTCGCTGCGCTCCCCACCGCCCCGCCCATCTTTCGGCGTGGGCCGGCGCTCTCGTACGGACCTCCAGGAAGGCGCCCTCGTGTCCTCGACCTCCTCCTCTTCCCCTCTGCACCTCGCCGTCGCGCTGGACGGCACCGGCTGGCACCCCGCCTCCTGGCGTGAGCCCGTCGCCCGCCCCCGTGAGCTGTTCACGGCCGGATACTGGGCCGACCTGGTCGCCGAGGCCGAGCGCGGCCTGCTCGACTTCGTGACCATAGAGGACGGCCTCGGCCCGCAGTCCTCGCACTTCCTGGACCCGGACGACCGCACCGACCAGGTCCGCGGCCGCCTCGACGCCGTCCTCATCGCCTCGCGCATCGCCCCGCTCACCCGTCACATCGGCCTGGTCCCGACCGTGGTGGCCACGCACACGGAGCCGTTCCACCTGTCCAAGGCGATCGCCACCCTCGACTACGTCAGCACCGGCCGCGCGGGCCTGCGCGTCCAGATCACCGCCCGCCCCACCGAGGCCGCCCACTTCGGCCGTCGCACGATCCCCCGCATCGAGGCCTACGACGCCCCGGACACCCAGAAGTCGGTGACCGACCTGTTCGACGAGGCCGCCGACTACGTCGAGGTCGTCCGCCGCCTCTGGGACAGCTGGGAGGACGACGCGGAGATCCGGGACGTGGCCACGGGCCGCTTCATCGACCGCGACAAGCTCCACTACATCGACTTCGAGGGCCGCCACTTCAGCGTCAAGGGCCCCTCCATCACGCCGCGCCCGCCGCAAGGTCAGCCCCTGGTCACCGCCCTCGCCCACGACACCATCCCCTACCGCCTGGTGGCCCGCGCCGCCGACGTCGGCTACGTCACCCCGCACGACGCCGCGCACGCCCGGGCGATCGTCGCCGAGATCCGCGCCGAACAGGAGATGGCGGGGCGGGCCGCCGAGCCGCTGCACGTCTTCGGGGACCTGGTCGTCTTCCTCGACGACGACCCGGCCGAGGCCGCCGCCCGCCGCGACCGCCTCGACGCCCTCGCCGGCGAGGAGTACACCGGCGACGCCCGTATATTCGCCGGCACGCCCGCTCAACTCGCCGACCTGCTCCAGGAGTTGCAAGCGGCCGGTCTGAGCGGGTTCCGGCTGCGCCCCGCCGTCGCGGGACACGACCTCCCCGCCATCACCCGGGGCCTCGTCCCCGAACTCCAGCGCCGCGACGCCTTCCGTCGCGCCTACGAGGCCGACACCCTGCGCGGGCTGCTCGGCCTGCCCCGCCCCGCCAACCGCCACACCGCCGCGACCGAGACCGAGACCGAGACCGCGACCGCTACCGCCATCGCCTGAGCGGGAGGGAGACCCCACCATGAGCAAGCCGCAGAAGCAGATCCACCTGGCCGCGCACTTCCCGGGCGTCAACAACACCACCGTGTGGAGCGACCCACGGGCCGGCAGCCACATCGAGTTCAGCTCCTTCGCCCACTTCGCCCGGACCGCCGAACGCGCCAAGTTCGACTTCCTCTTCCTCGCCGAGGGCCTGCGCCTGCGCGAACAGGGCGGCCAGATATACGACTTGGACGTGGTCGGCCGCCCCGACACCTTCACGATCCTCGCTGCCCTCGCCGCCGTCACCGACCGCATCGGCCTGACCGGCACCATCAACTCCACCTTCAACGAGCCCTACGAGGTGGCCCGCCAGTTCGCCAGCCTCGACCACCTCTCCGACGGCCGCTCCGCATGGAACGTCGTGACCTCCTGGGACGCCTTCACCGGCGAGAACTTCCGCCGCGGCGGCTTCCTCCCGCAGGAGGAGCGCTACGCCCGCGCCAAGGAGTTCCTCGCCACCGCCCACGAGCTCTTCGACTCCTGGCAGGGCGACGAGATCATCGCCGACCAGAGCACGGGAACCTTCCTGAGCGACGCCAAGGCCGGGGCCTTCGTCCACGAGGGACGGCAGTTCGACATCCACGGCAGGTTCAACGTGCCGCGCAGCCCCCAGGGCCGCCCGGTGATCTTCCAGGCCGGCGACTCCGACGAGGGCCGCGAGTTCGCCGCCTCCAGCGCCGACGCCATCTTCAGCCGGTACGCCACCCTCGACGCCGGCCAGGCCTTCTACACCGACGTCAAGTCCCGCCTCGCCAAGTACGGCCGCCGTGCCGACCAGTTGCTGATCCTGCCCGCAGCGAGCTTCGTCCTCGCAGACACCGACGCCGAGGCGGCGCAGCTCGCGCAGCACGTGCGCCGCCAACAGGTCAGCGGCGCGACCGCCCTCAAACACCTGGAGTTCGTCTGGAACAGGGACCTGTCCGGCTACGACCCGGAAGGGCCCCTGCCCGACATCGACCCCGACCTCGGCGAGAGCCACATCGCCCGCGGCCGCGCCCAGGTCAGGATGTACCGCGACCCGCTGGCCACCGCCCGCGAGTGGCGGGAGCTCGCCGAGGCTAACAACTGGTCGATCCGTGACCTGGTCATCGAGACCGGAAACCGCCAGAACTTCGTCGGCTCCCCGGCGACCGTCGCCCGGACGATCAACGACTACGTCCAGGCCGACGCCGCCGACGGGTTCATCCTCGTCCCGCACATCACCCCGAGCGGCCTCGACGAGTTCGCCGACAAGGTCGTTCCCCTCCTCCAGGAACAGGGCGTCTTCCGCACCGAGTACGAGGGCGCCACGCTCCGGGACCATCTCGGCCTCGCCCACCCCGACACGACCGGGGCCCAGCGGGCGGCCTCGTAGCAGCACCGTGATCCGGTGTGCCGGCGGTCTCTAGCCACAAGCAACTGTTGCTGGGATTTCGGTGACTATGAGTGGCTGTGTGTTCACTCGTTGATGATCGATGAACTTGGGGTGGAAGCCGGTCCGTTGGCGCGGTGGCAGGTGCATTGGTGCGACCCACGGCGGGAGGTGTCGTGGTACGCCGCCGATCCGGTGCTGGCGGGTCTGCCGACGCTGGCAGAGTGGGCGCACGCGCACGGTACGCAGATGGGACAGCCGGTGCTGCTGCGGGCCGTTGGTTGGTCGGTGCCAGAGGCAGCTCGCCCGTCGTCCTTCCCGCACCACTGGCCAGTCTGGTCCGCGAGCTCATCGCGACCCGCCGGGGCAAGGCCAAGATCGGCACTCCGGACGATGTCGCCTGGCTTTTCCCCGGAGGTCGTCCCGGACAGCCCCTCGGTGACGACCGGATCGGCGAGCGACTGAACAAGAAGGCCAACTACGCCGCCGATGTGAGTCGCCGCAGCAATTCGTCCGCCGAAAGTCCGAAGCGAACGGCATCCCACCCGCGTTCCAGCATCTGCATGCCCGCGCCATCGACGCCGAAGCCGCCGCCCAGGCCCTGCGGGAGGACAACGGCCGGCTTCGCGAGCGCGTCGCCGTCTATGCCCAGGTCATCCACGAACTCCGGACCGAGCTGGACCGGCGCACCGACAACAACACCCAGCGCAGTCCCGTCCGGAGCCTCCCCACCAGCATCATCTGATGCGCGGGAACCAATGCCGTTGCTTGATTTAGTGAACTATCGCTGGCTTCAAGGTGATGCTCTTCAGAGGGATGCGTCGGGTCGGTCGGCGTGGCTGACCTGCTTTGCGGATCGAGTAGCGCCCGTCGGCGCGTTTCAGGAGCCGGTCGGATTCCCTGAGCCGCCTGGGGCCGCTGTCGAGCTTGCGGCGGACTTTCGTTGCCATGTTCGTCAGGAACTGCCTCATCCTGGTCGGGGTGTTCCGGCTCTGGCGGACCACGCTGCGCCGGACGTGCTTGAGCACCTTGAGGAAGGAGATCCGGTCGGGGTCGAGTCGGCCGTGGTCGGCAACGCGCATGACGATTCGAGTCAGGCAGTGGTGGATGATCAGGTGTGCCCACGCCTCCTGGCGTGCCAGTCCCGGGTCGGCAGAGCGCAAGATCGCCAGGCCGCCGCGCTGGAACGTCTTGATCTGCCGATACGCCGTCTCCGCCTCCCAGCGCTCGTGGTACAGGGCCGCAAACTCCGCTGCGGGGAAGGCATCGGTGTCCATAAGGTCAGTCAGCAGCCGAATGACCTCGCCACCGTCGACCTGGTATTCGATGACGCGTACCAGCACTCCGCCGGGGTGGTTTCCCTTCTGGCCGGCCAGGTTCATCCGCGCCAGGTAGGTGCCGTCCGGCAGGTGCTCGATCGGGCGCCGGGCCACGCTCGAGCGGGCCCGTAGCAGCAGGTGAGCCCCCGCCCGCGTGTACGCCTTCCACAGCTCGACGCCAGGAAAGCCCCGGTCCATGATCACGAGCATTCCGGCAGCGCTGTCGGCCATCGCGACCGCCAACTCCCGTTCCCCGCCGCTGAATGCACCCACCCGCGCATCCACCGACGCGTGCGTCGCGGCCTCCGTCAAAGTCACCACACGCACCTGCGGGAACCCGGCCGGGTTACCCCGCGCGTCCAGCAGCCCGCCCAGCTCGGCCCGGTTGGCCGGAGTGTCCGGCGCGTCCAGCACGAACCCGTCCACCGCAGCGACCCGCATCCCGCGGTAGAACGCACCTGACAGGCCCAGCGGCGCCACCGGCCCCGCCAGCCTTCGGAATACCGCCTCCAGCGCCGCCTCGCCCAGACGCATCCGGGCCCGCGTGAAGGACGACTTGTTCGGCACCGCCTCGTGCATGTCGGACCAGGCGCCCACCAGGTTCTCCGCAACGTCGTCGTAGGAGTCCTGATGGAACAGCGCCAACGCGAGCACGTAGTAGACCATGAACCTGACCGGCAACGCCCCCGGACGCCGGTCCCGCCGACCGCACTCCGCCAGCGCCTGGTCAACCAGTTCCGGCGGCACCCACTCGGTCAAAACACCCAGCCGTACCTCGTCCGACAAGCCACTCCACGGATGCACAACCAGACCAACGACCCCGCCCTGACACCGTCACCCGATACGCGGCAGTCGTTCTCGAATTCAAGCAACGGCATTGGCGCGGGAACAGCAGATGAAACGGTGATCGCTTCACGAGCACAGGGCCCACTTGCCGGCCCTACTTCTCGATGACGAAGTAGATGGCCCGGTGCTCATCCACCTTCTCCAGCAGGCCCCTGTCCGCCAGTCGTCGGTATACCTCTCGGATGTACTTCTCAGATGGGTGGTAACCGGCGTCTCGCAGGGTCTGCATTCCGCGGCTCGGGTCCCAGGTTCCGCCGAGCGCGCGAACGGACTTCTCCAGGGACTCTCGCTGGGTGTTCTCAGCCTTCTGCACCTTGGCCATGTGGTTGCGGATGCTCTCAGGGGCGCCCTTGTAGTCGCAGTGGTCGCACTTCTTCCAGGCGCCCGCTTCGACGGCTGCGTCGGTGACGGGGTTGTCGGGGCCGTAGCCCTGGCTCTTGAGGAGTTCGGCGACGGAGCCGCTGTGGTGGACGGCGAGGTAGGCGGCTTCGGCGATCTTGTCATGACCGGCGGCGAAGGTACGTCCGTAGCCGATGGCGGTCTGGCAGCCGCAGTAGCAGCGGTTGGTGGTCGCGGTGTCTGTCATGCCGTCAGGTTAGCCAACCCGGATAACCCTAGCAAGGCTTGGAAACCCTTGGATTTCTAGGATGAGAGAAGGTGGGTGGCGTTCCGTGCCCCACGCTGGGCGCTGCATGTCCGTTTATTTGGGGTGAAAAATGGGCGTCAGGCATGTGTGAGCCAAGTGCCCTGTTCAGGGAGGTGCCTGACAGATATCCGAGGAGTGTCAGACATGTTGGCCATGCCTGTCAGGCGCCCGCTTCGGGTCGGCCGAACCGAGTCGAGCGGGCGTTTCGCTTCGTTTCGATCGAAACAAGATCGTGAGGCACGGGACGTCCAAGCGGTCGGCGGCATACGGTCGCGCCCACGCGGCGACTCCCGCTGCTGCTGCCCCGGTGCACCCCGTGCTGCGGTGCGTCGCCCCGGGCGGGATTACGGAAACTGGTCGGCCGAACCACTTCGTGGACAGGCTCGCCCGATCCGAACGCGAGTCCAGGAAGCGTATAGATCGAAACACCTTCCCGGCCCGGTGAGCCCAACAGCCGCCGAAATGATCTTGGCCGGTGAGGGCTTCCGCAGCGTGACGTAGAGCCGTCATACGCACGGGTCTCCTTATACGGCCCGGCGGTAGCGGTCGCCGTGATGGCGGTCGAACGCCCAGTGGTGTGCTTCGGGGGGTTCGCCGCAGTCTTCGCAGATGCCGGGGCGCAGGGCCACCTCAAAGTAGTTGTGAGCGAATCCGCCGGGGCCGTCGTAATCGCTTTGCGCGGCGGTCTGGCACTCCCGGCCGGGCCAGCAGCGGCCGCAGCAGTCGTGACGGAAGATGGTCGGATCTACCTTCTTCGCACACCCCATGTGACTGCACACGAAGTAGCCGCCTGCATGGTTGGTCCACCGGCGGGTGATGAGCAGGTCGGTGTCCTCCTCCGCTTCCTCATCCGACGCGGAGGGCGCAGTCGCGCGGGGGTTGGAAAGGGCGATGAGGATGACTCCCGCCACTGCAACGGCCACGCCTCCGATCACAACACCTGCTTGGCGCACGTGCCCGAGGCTGTTCCATCTGTCCGCGATGCGCTGACGCAGGGTCCGTTGGTCGTCGCTGCCGTCTGGCTGCGAGTCGGGGGGCTGAGGATCACCACTCTGGGATGTCGAATCGTCCGACGCAGCCATCTGACGGGCCGTCCTCTCTGCTCTGAGAATCGGAAGTTTAGAGGCGTTAGGGGCAGCGGCATCTACTGGTGCCGTAGCAGGCAACGTTTGCCCTGTTGTGACGTGACGCGCCGTCCGGGTGCTGTGCCGGGCGGCGCGTGGCCGTCACCCTGGCTGGGTGGCGGAACGACCTGAGCGTCCTCGGCGTCCTCTACTGGCGGCGGCCGGTCGACTACCGCTGGGCGCGCGCGACCCTCAGTTTCGCCACGCTGCTCGCCCTCGTCGGCTACTGGCTCTTCCCGTTGGCCCCGCCGCGCCTGATGCCGGACCTCGGCATCATCGACACGGTGCACGGCGTCCAGGACTTCTCCAAGCCGGACCACGGCACGCTCGCGGCGCTGACCAACCAGTACGCAGCGATGCCCTCGCTGCACTTCGGGTGGTCGCTGTGGTGCGGGCTCGTCATCGCGATCGTCGCGCCGAAGTGGTGGATGAAGGCGCTGGGGCTGCTGCATCCGCTCTTCGCCGTCTCCGCGATCGTCGCCACCGGCAACCACTGAGTGCTGGACGCCCTGGGCGGGGCGGCGGTGGTCTTTGCCGGGTTCGGGCTGTCGTACCTCTTCATGGGGCCCCGGGCGAGGTCCTTGCCGAACTCCGCCAACACCGGCACGGAGAAGGAGGAACAGCACCCGGTCACGGTGACGGGCGGCAGGGCTGCGCCGGGCTGACTCCGGTTCAGGTTCGGCCTGAGGCAGCGCCGGGCCGGCCACGGCTCCGGTTTGACCTGAGGCCGGGGTGCACGGAGACTCGTATATGTAGTGCATATGCCTCGTAGGTGCACCTTGATGCACCTGGCCGGTGCCTCGCGCAGTCGGCGTCGGCGCACCACGCAGTTCCCCCGCGGCGGCCCAGTCTCCCTTCCTGTTCTCAGGGCAGCGGTGTCAACGGGCGCCGGAACCCGAGAGGGGAGGTTACGAGATGGCCTTCCATGCTCTGCCTCGTCCGAGCCCTGTGCGCAAGCGTTTCTGGGTGGAGACCGTCCTGGGCGGCCTTTCCGCGCTGCTCTTCCTGGTGACACTCCTCTGGCGCGACTGGATCGAGATCGTCTTCGGCTTCGATCCGGATGCCGGGAGCGGTGCGGTCGAATGGCTCATCGTGGCCGTCACGGCCCTGGTCGCCGTCCTGTGCACCCTCGGCGCGCGGATCGAGTGGCGCAGAACTCATCCGGCGACCGCTTCCACCGCGCGGTAGACGCGCGGTGGGCGAGCGGTGCCCAGGGGAAAGGAGGAACGCCATGCCTGAGGATGTCACCGAACTGGTCCGCAAGGCCCCGCTGAGTTTCCTCGGGACGGTCACCCGTCTCGGCGACGCGCGGATGTCGAACGTGCCGGCCGACGAACGGACGGCCGTGGTCCAGGTGGACGAGGTACTGCACGCGCCGGACGCCTTCAGGCGGCTCGCGGGCAGTGAGGTCACCGTTCAACTGTCGGACGAGATCGATCCGCCGGTCGTCGGAGAGGCGGCCGCTTTCTTCACCCGGGGAACGGTCTACGGCGAAGGCCTGGCCGTCGCGGAAGTCGGCCGGTTGCCCGCCGACGCCGTCCAGGAGCATGTCTCCCTCGCGGCCAGGACAGCCGACGCGATGCCGTTCTCCGCGGTGCAGCGGGACATCGCGGCCACCGACATGGTCGCCCATGCCGACGAAGCGGACGCGGTGGTCGTCGGCACCGTCGTGGCGCTGGAACAGATGGGCGGCGAGCCGTCCACGGAGCACGCCCCCGACTGGTGGCGTGCGCAACTCGACGTGGAGCACGTGGAGCAAGGGGAGCTGTCCCCGGGACCGGTCTCCGTGCTCTACCCCAACAGCCTGGACTTCCGCTGGTACGAGGTGCCCAAGCCGAAGGCCCAGCAGGAGGGGATGTGGATCCTGCACGCCACGGAGGGTGACCTGAGCAAGTGGGCGCCGTACCAGCTCCTGCACCCCGACGACCGTCAGCCGGTGCAGAAGCTCGAAACCCTGCAGTCCGCGCGGAGGTGAGCCCACATGTCCACCCTCAAGGTCGTCAACATCACCCCTGTCGCTCTGAGCGGCGACGTCAGCCAGGACGGTGAGCCGAGTATCGCGGTCAACCCCGAGCGGCCGAACGAGATCGTCGCGACCGCGTTCACCCCCGATCCGATGGGCGGTCCCCTCGCCCCGGTCTACGTTTCGACCAACGGTGGCGACACCTGGACGCTGCGAAGCATCGTCCCCGGCGGCGCCGACGGCCTGGGCACCGGGGACATCTCGGTCGGTTTCGCCTCGACGGGAGGCGCCCTGTACGCGGGCATCCTCAACGGGCAGGCAGCCGTGGACGGCATCACCCGTATGCAGATCCTGCGCTCGCCGGGCATCGGCTCGACCGCGCCCATGGCGATTCTCGTCTCGCGGGACCAAGAGGACCAGCCGTGGGTGGTGGCCGGGAGCGTCCGTGCGAACGGCGGCACCCGCGACCGCGTCTACGTCGGCAACAACGACTTTGGGCAGGGCACTTCGCGGACGGCGACCGTGGATGCCTCGGACGACGCCCGTACCGCGCCGGCACCGGCCGGGTTCACACCCACCCCGATCGAAGCGCGCTCCACCTCGGGACAGGACGGGCCACCGGTACGGATCGCCCTGCATCCCGACGGGACCGTGTACGCGGCCTTCCAGAGCTGGCAGGCCCGCAGCGGCTCGAACGTCACCTTCGACGTCGTGGTCACCCGGGACGACAACGGAGGTGCCGGGCCGCCCCGGTTCCAGGATCTGACGGACACGGTGGACCACACGGTCGGCCAGCGGGTGGCGACCGGGAGGTTCGTGAAGTTCAACGCGATCATGGGACAGGAGCGCCTGGGCAGCGATCTCTCGATCGCGGTCGACCCCACCGACTCGGGCAGCGTCTGGGTCGCGTGGTGCGACCGCGTCGGCGGACTGATGGGGACCGACTACACCCTGCATGTACGGCACTCGACCGACCACGGCCAGCACTGGTCGTCCGACGTCCGCACCATCACCGATGCCAAGAACCCGGCGCTGGCGGTGAATTCGGACTCCCTGACCGGCCTGGCCTACCAGCAGTTCACGCACGCACAGTGGGTGACGGCGATTGAGCTGACCGCCGACGACTGGCAGAGCCCGGCGGAGCATCAGGTGCTGCACCAGGCGCCCGCCAATGTTCCGCAGCGGCAGGGGCTGCCCTTCCTCGGCGACTACATGCGGCTGCTCACGATCGACCGGGACTTCTACGGCGTGTTCTCGGGGAACAACACCCCCGACCACGCCAACTTCCCGGCTGGTGTGTCGTATCAGCGCCACGCGGACTTCGTGCACCACCAGTTGCTGGATCTGGACAACGTCACGCGGGTGCCGCCGTCGATCGACCCGTTCTTCTTCCACCGGGCCGCGTAGCCGCGAGCCGCGCGGTCGGTCCAGGATCGTCCGGGGTTGTCCGGGGTGCTTCCTACCCACTCCGGGCTCCCGAGGATGTGCAACGCCAGGTCCGGGCGGTGCGCCCGGGCCACCAGGCGTAGGCAGGTGAGCGGGTTGTCCCGTACTGGGCGGCGGGTGACCGCCGCGCCCGGCGCCTGCGCCCGGCGCAGGCGATGGGCGTGCAGGAGGATCATGAAGCGGGTCAACGGGCGTTCACTCCGGGAGTTCGGCGACGATCCGGGTCGCCTCGCGGAGGATCCGGGTCGCTTCGCGGAGCGCGGCGTGGGCCGTTGCCGCCGTGGCGGAGAGCAGGGAGCGGACGCCGGGGAGGTCGCGGCCGTGCTCCAGGTCGGAGCGCAGGACGCCGTGCTTCTCCACGCGATCTTCTGCGACAACTTTTCCCCGCATCTGACCACGAAGAGGTGCCAGCGGGTCGGCGCCTGGGCGGCCGCGAACAACGTCGAGATCGCCTACACCCCGACGAACTCCTCCTGGCTCAACCGCATCGAGACCCAGTTCACGGCCCTGCGTTACTTCACCCTCGACGGCACCGACCATGCCGCCCATCAGAACAGGGCAGCATGATCCACCGCTACATCATCTGGCGAAACCGCCATGCCGACGACCGGCGCCTACGCGCCAGTCGACAGGGCGAACGTTGCCTGATGCAGCATTAGTTTCCGTTCGGATGTGCCCCGAGGGCCGGTGCCTTCCACGCCTCCGGGGCACAGGGCCTTCCCGGGCCATGCCAAGCAGCACTTGACTCACATGCCTGACACCAGAGCGTAGCGCCTGACCTGCGCAAAGTGCTTCCGCACCCTAGATAGCCCGGGTGGCCTTAGCTATACGAGAACAAGGCCTTGACATTGGAAGCAACAACTCGCAATGGGCGAGAGAAGCCAGGGCCGTCACCCTCCCCCGAAGGTGACGGCCCTGGCGCTTCCCCCGGCGCCGGACTGCGGTCTCTACGTGGCCGTACGGCTCACCAGCACATGACGGCCGTCTCGCCCGAACCCCACCCGGAGTACAGGCGCACGCGGACGAAGTAGCGGCGGCCCCGGACGAGCCGGGCCCTGATCGCGGCGTTGCGCGGAGTGCCTCCGTCGTCGTGTCCCGCGAGGAAACGGGGCTCGCCGTCCCGCTCCTCGAAGACCACGACCACCGAGTCGACCTCCCCGAAGGAGCCGAAGGTGTACTCACGGGTCTCCCGCGGCTCGACGGTGAAGTCGGCCTGCTCGCCCGGCCCCAGCGTCAGCGCCACCGAACGGAACGGCGCCAGCGCGGGCGGGCGCGGCGCGTCGAGCGGCGGATACCAGCCGAGCGCGAACTCCTTGTCCAGCGGCGACAGCGCCCCGGGCGGGTGCACTCCGCCGCGGAACTGCTCCGGCTCGAGGATCAGCCCCGCCGCGAAGGGATACTCCATCACGGACTGCGGATCCCACACCGACCCGTTCACCTCAGCCGGGTCCAGCTTGCGCAGGATGTTGAACCAGGTCCGTTCCCGGCTCCAGTGGTTGGGCGGGCCCGCCAGATCGGCGTAGACGGCCTCGTCGTCCCAGTGGAGGCCGGCGAACGGGCTCTGGTGCTCGTGCTGCATGCCGAGGGCGTGCCCGATCTCGTGCAGGGCCGTCGCACGTTCCCCGGGCGCGGTCAGGTCCCAGCCGAAGTTCATGGTGCGCTCGCTGAGACCGGCCCTCAGCGCGTCCCGGCCCACCGCCGACCAGGAGCCGTCACCCGGCTGGAAGCCGATGCGCAGCTCCGCCTCCGAACGGTCGGCGACCTCGGCGAACGACACCCCGATGCCCAGCTCCCGCCACTCGCGGAAGCAGTCGCGCACGACCTCCCGCTGCTCCTCGCCGCCCACCCACGACACCCACCGGGTCCCCCCGGAGCCCGGCACGGAAATGACCGACCCGTCGCCCTCGCCGTCGAAGAAGCAGTAGTGCAGCACGGTGCCGTTGACCCACATCCGCCGCCCGCTCAGCAGCGCGCCGAGCCGCTCGGCGGCCAGCCCCGGCGCGAAGGCGGGGGCCGACTGCTGGGCGAGCGAGCAGTAGCGGGCGGTCATGGGCTCCAGAGTGCCGTGCGGGACCCGCCCGGGGCCTGAGTCGGGGGCTACTCAAGTCGCCCTGTATCAGGCGTGAGTATGCCTACTCCAGTAGATGTGACGACGTTCGAACCGCACGCCAAGACCCTGCGACTGCCGTGGCCGTTCACGGGCCGGGACGAGGAACTGGAGCTCGTCCGCCGCTCCTTGACGGGGGCCCGGCCGGGCATCGTGATCACGGGACCGGCGGGCTGCGGCCGCACCCGCCTCGCCATGGAGGCCGTCCGCGGCGCCGACTGCGCCCGGGTGGCCGGCGCCCCCGAGACCCGTGCCCTGCCCTTCGCGGCCTTCGCCCATCTTCTCCCCGAAGGCGTCACCCTGCACCGTGCCGTCCAACTCCTTTCCGGGGTAAGGCTGTTGCTGGTTGACGACGCCCATCTGCTCGACGACGCCTCCGCCGCCCTGGTCCACCAGCTGGCCGTCCACGGCCGGACTCGTCTGCTCGTCCTCGTCACCGATGGCGTCCCCGCGCCTGCCGCCGTCTCCCGCCTGTGGACCGGCGAACTGCTGCCCCGTCTGGCCCTTCAGCCCCTGCCCCACGAGGAGACCGTCCCCCTCCTCACGGCCGGCGCCGGCGGACCGCTGGAGCCCCTCACCGTCAACCGTCTGCTGCGGCTGTGCCGGGGCGATCTGCGCCTCCTGCGCGATCTGCTGGACGCGCTGCGCGAGCCGGGCGTGCTCACCCGGGGCGCGGACACCGACGCATGGACGTGGCGCGGCCGGCTCCCGGTCACCCCGGCCCTGCGGGAACGCACCGCCGCCGTCCTCGCCCGCTCATGCCCCGACGAACGCGAGGCCCTCGACCGCCTCGCCTTCGCCGAACCCCTGCCGCTGCCGGCGGACACCCTGGACCTGCGGACCCTCGAACGCCTGGAGACGGACGGCCTCCTCGACGTCGCCGCCGACGACACCGTCCGGCTGGCCCACCCTCTGCACGGCCCGGTCCTGCGCGCCGCGGCCGGCCGACTGCGCGCGCGGCGGCTCACCGGCCGGCGGCGGCCCGTCGCACCCGCCCTCGACGCCGAGGCGGCCGAGCTGACCCGCCGTATCGAGCGGGCCGACGTCCGCGCGACGCCCACGCCCGTGGGGGAGTGGCTCGTCGCGGAGGGGGAACCGGTACCGCCGTGGTACGCCGCCGTCCGCGCGCGGTTCTCGCGGCTGCGGGGAGAACTGCGCGAGGCGGCGGCCTGGGCGAGGGAGGGCCTGGCCGAGGCCCCGCGCGACCATGCCTGCCGCACCGAACTGGCCCTGGCCGCCGCCCAGTCGGGAGAGACGGGCGCCCTCGTCGACCCTCTCGCCGAACACCCCGGCACCGCCGCCTGGCCGCCCGCCGCCCGCGGAGACCTCGACACGGCCCTGAAGACTTTGAAGACCACCGCCCCCTGCACGGGCCAGGGCCCGTCCACGGGCGCCGCGGCCGGCGTCGACCCCGCCGCCGCCCGCGCCGAGCGCATTGCCCCTGGCCCGTCCACCGGACCCGACACCTGCCCGACCCAGGCCCCACCCGCACCGCGCGCCACCCAATCCGCCCACGCCCCCTGCTCCGCCCACGCCCCCTGCTCCGCCCACGACCCCTACTCCGCCTACGATGCCGTCCGGCTTGGCGTTCCTGAGCGGGCCGTGTGCCTGCTTCCGGCCGACGGTGTTCTCGGTCGGCACGCGCGTGCGCTCGCGCGGGGCGACGGTGCCGCCCTGGACCTGGTGGCCGCCGAGCTGGAGGAGCGCGGCTTCCTCCTCTTCGCGGCCGAGGCGCACGCGCAGGCCGTACGGGTCCATCGCGACCCCAGTGCGGCCCGCACCGCCCGAACGCGTGCCGTCGCCCTGGTCCGGCGCTGCCAGGGCGCCCGCACCCCGGCGCTGTCGGGTCTGGTCCTGGGCGAACTCACCGCCCGCCAGCGGCAGATCGTCACCCTCGCCGCCGCCGGTCTCAGCAACCGGCAGATCGCCGAACGGCTCACCCTGTCCGTCCGTACCGTCGGCAACCACCTCTACAGCGCCTACACCCGCCTCGGGGCCGGCGACCGCGGGGCCCTGCCGTGCCTGGTGGAGCAGCCGGCCTGAGGCCCCTGGACCGGTCGGGCCCGGGGGCTCAGGCCGCGCCGAACGCCGTGAACGCCCAGCCCGTCGCCTGGTGCAGCGCGTCCTCCGGCAGCGCGGCCCGCGCGTCCCGCAGGGCCTCCGCCAGGGAGAGGCCCGCGCTGAGGCCCTTGTGCAGGGCCAGCATCAGCGGGACCACGGCCGCGTCGTTGACGGGCGCGCTGCTCGCCACCACGCCCGCCGTGCCCAGCGGCAGCAACGCCGTGACCAGGCCGAGGAGCTCGTCCGCGCCGACCGAGGCGAGCCGGGCGGTGTCACAGCTGGAGAGGATGATCCGGTACGGGCTGCGGGCGAGCCGCTCGAAGTCGTGGACGATCAGCGGACCGTCCGCCATGCGCAGCGACGAGAACATCGGGCTGTCGGCGCGGAACGTGCCGTGCGCGGCGATGTGCGCCAGCGCCGCCCCGTCCAACTCCTCCAGCACCCGCGGCACTTGGGCGTCGGCCTGCTCCAGCACGACCGGCACGCCGTACCGCCCGGCCACCTCCGGCACCTCCGCGCCGCCGGTGGCCAGCCCCGGCCCGCGCACCAGTACGTGCCGGCCGCCCGGCGGCGGCTCGGTCTCCCGCGCCCGCAGCCAGCCGCTCGCCGACGGCGACACACTCACCACCCGCTCACGCAGCGACGGCAGCACCGCCCACGGCACCCGGTGCAGCCGGGCCGGCGGCACCACCACGAGCGGCCCCGGGCCCAGGTGCTCCGCCGCCTCGCCCAGCAGCAGCTCCTCCAGCAGCCGTCCCGCGGCCTCCACCACCGGCAGCCGGCCCTCCGCGCCGGGGTGGGCCAGTCGCCGCAGTCCGGCCTGGACGTGCTCGGCCTCCCGCTCCGCCTCGGCCAGCAGCCCGCCCGCGAACCGGCGCACCCGCCCGCCCCCGCACAGCAGCACCTGAACCCGCCCGTCCAGTACGGCGAGTTCGACCAGCCGCCCTGCGCCGAGTCGCTCCAGCAGCCGGCCCGCGTCGAACCGGTCGCCGCCCCACGGAGTGACCCCGCGGATGTGCAGGGTCCGGGAGCGGATCTCCCGTTCCAGACGCCGCTGTTCACGCTCCAGCGTCGGCACGGGCCTGCCCTCCATCCGGGCGGCCTCCGCACGGGCGGCGATCACCCGGAACGCGGTCAGCCCGCTCAGCAGCGCCGGGTCGGCCGGCGGCCGGGTGGGCGGCGTCGACAGCGCCGTGGCCCGCCAGCGTTCGCTCCACACCAGCAACTGCCGTGGGCCGCCTCGTTCCAGACTCACCTCCTGGGCCAGCGCGGCGAGTTCGGCGCCCTGTGCGGTGGCCCGGGCCCGCAGCTCCGAGGCGCCCAGCGTCGTCCGATGGTCGTCCAGGACGTCGAGCCCGCGCCGGCAGGCCTCCAGCACGCCCCGGCCCGAGCCGGTCGCCCGCGCCCACAGGGCCTGGGCCGCCCAGCCCGTCATCCGCGCCAGCGGCGGCCCGCTGCGCCGGCTGCGGGCGGCGATCTGCAGATACCGCTCGGCGTCCGTCTGCCAGTTCAGGTCCAGCGCGATCCGGCCCGCCAGCAGCCAGGCCTCCGGTGCGGCGGGCGCCTGGAACGCGTCGAGCCGCTCGGCGAGCCTGGCGGCGTCCGCGACCAGCCGGCCCGAGGCCCGCCCGGTGGCGACCCGCGCCTCGATCAGCACCAGGCGCGCGTGCGCCTCCCACCAGGTGCGCCGCTGCCCCGCGAAGAGCCGCTCGGCCACCGCCGCACGCGCGATCGCCGTCCCGGGATCACCCGCCAGTCGCGCCGCCTTCGCCGCCGCCAGCAGCAGCTCCGCCTTGCGGGTGGACTGTCCGCCGATGCCGTCCAGGACCCCTATGGCCGCGTCCGCCTCGGCCAGCGCCTCCGGCGCGAGCCCGGCCGCCATCAGGACCTCGCAGCGCCGGATGTTGAGCATGAACGTCGGCGTGCCGAGCTTGGCGTAGCGCTCCTCCGCGTCGTCCAGGAGCCTCAGCGCCGCCGGGACGTCCCCCGAGCGGAACGCGGCCAGGCCCCGGCTCTCCACCGCGTCCGCCTTGTCGTGCTCCTGGCCGGTGGTGTCCCACAGCGCCTCGGCCGCCGTGAAGTCCGCCTCGGCCCGGTCCACCGCCCCGAGAGCCAGGTGCACGGTGGCGCGCAGGGTGAGGGCGCGCGCCGTCCAGATGACGTCGTCCGCCCCGCGCAGTACGGGTATCGCCCGGCGGACGTCCTCCAGCGCCTCGCGATGAAGGCCGAGCACCCACAGGGAGTAGGCCCGCCGGTAGAGCACGCGCGCGCGGGTGTGGCCCGTGCCGCGTTCCACCCCCCGCTCGAACGCCGTCAGCCCCTCCCGGGTGCGGCCCGCGTGCACCAGGGCCACGCCGAGCGTGCCGAGGACGTCCGCCTCCCGCTCGGCGGAGTCCGCGCGTGCCGCGAGATCCCGGGCGCGCCGCAGATGGTCCAGGGCGAGCCGCATGTCGCCCCAGTCCCGCTGCCAGATGCCGATCACCTGGTGGGCGACCGAGGCGTGCAACGGCGTCGGATCGGTGTCGAGCAGTCCTTCCGCCCGCGACAACGCTTCGCCCGGGGCAGCGAACACCATCGGCAGCAGTTCGAGAACCGAGTCGTTTCCCGCTGTCACTCCACGGATGGTAGTGCTCCGGCCTGCACGCCACACCCGTTCGGCGGCGTATCCACCAGTAACAATTGGACGTCGTGTCAACGGAGTCGGCGCGGGTGGAGGCGCGGTGAGGGGCGCAACGAGGGGGCGCACGACAGTAACCGCACCACCCTGCTCCGCAACCGCACCACCCGAACCCGTCGTCGCATCACCTGTATCAGACGACCGCCTGGCGGGTCTTGCTGACGACCACCGGCTGTAGGGGAGGACATGCCATGGCACCACAGCGATTCCACGAGCAGTTCGACCAGATCCAACGCGCCCTGCCCGACGTCCCGTTGGCGATGGGGCCGGACGACTCCGCCGAGTTCATCTACGAGAAGGGGGTCGTCCTCGCCCGCGACGGCGAGGAGGCCCAGGTCGTCGAGGACGCCGTCCGCTCGCACTTCGCCGCGACCGAGGGCCTGGTCCCGGACCAGGTGCGCCGGGCGGGCCCGCAGTCCAACCGCTCCGGGATCACCCGCATCCGGGTCGGCGACCCCGGGGAGGGGGGCCGCGGCGCCGACCACACCGTGGCCGGGGCCCTGCGCGCGCTGCGGGAGGCCGAGGGACGCACGGGCCGCCGTCTGGTCAGCCGCAACCACGTGGTGTCCATCGCGGTCAACGCCTGTCCCGGCGACGAGCCGGTGCCCGCCCCGCGCACCGGGCAGCCCAACCCGTCCGCGGCCCGGTCGGCGCACGAGGCGGACGGCGCGGTCGGCGTGCTCGTCGTCGACACCGGCCTGACGCACGACTACCGCTCCTACCCGCTGCTGGCCCACACCGAGGGCGACGCCCAGCTCAGGGAGACCGACGAAAACGGCATCCTCCAGCAGTACGTGGGCCACGGCACGTTCATCGCCGGACTCGTCGCGGCCGTCGCCCCCAACACCGGCGTCACCGTGCGGAACACCCTCAACGACGCCGGCGCGATCCTCGAGTCGGAGTTCGGCGAGAGGCTCTTCGACGCCGTCGAGGACGGCTGGCCCGACATCATCAGTCTCTCCGCCGGCACCTCCAACGGCCGTGTCGACGGCTTGCTCGGCGTGGCCGCGTTCATGGCGGAACTCCTCGCGCACGACACCCTGTTGGTCGCCGCCGCCGGCAACAACGCCAGCGCCGCGCCCTTCTGGCCCGCCGCCTACGCCGCCCTGCCCGACTACGCCGACGCGGTGCTGTCGGTGGGCGCGCTGCGCGGCGACGGCGAGTTCGGCGCCTGCTTCAGCAACCACGGCCCGTGGGTCACGGCCTACGCCCCCGGCGAGCGCCTCACCAGCGCCCTCACCGGCTTCGACACCCCCGTCCCCTACGTCTACCAGCACTCCACCTACGAGTCCTGCCGCTACGGCTTCACCTACTCCTGCACCTGCCGCTCCCCGCGCCACACCGGCGTGCTCAGCGAGGCACAGCAGGGCGCCCCCGGCAAGCCGGACCAGGTGATGTTCGAGGGGCTGGCCGCCTGGAGCGGGACGTCCTTCGCGACTCCCGTGGCGGCAGGGCTCGTCGCCGCCTACATGACCGCACACCAGGAGACCGATCCCCGTGCCGCCGCCCGCCGACTGCTCGCCGCGAACACCGAGTTCGCCGAGGTGCGCGGAGCGCACGTCCCGGCCCTGCTTCCGTCCACCTGGCGCCCGGTCCCGGTCGGCCCCGCGTGAGGGCCTCATGAGGTCCGAGACGAGCCCCGCCACGGCGTACGATGACAGGCCGTACACGAGGGGTGGGACCGTGGACCGTACTGATGTCGGCGCGCTCGTCCAGTCCGCCGTCGACGGTGACACGGCGGCCTGGAAAGCGCTGGTGGACGGGTTGAGCCCGTTGGTCTGGTCGGTCGTGCGCGCACACCGGCTCTCCGACGCCGACGGCCACGAGGTGTACCAGACCGTATGGTTCCGCTTCGCCCAGCACCTCGGTCGGATCCGCGAGCCGCACAAGGCGGGTTCCTGGCTCGCCAGCACCGCGCGCAACGAGTGCCTGAAAGTGATCAAGGGGCTGAGGCGGCTGACGCCGACCGACGATCCTCAGCTGCTCGACCGGGCCAGTGAGGACCGCACACCGGAGCAGTCGGTCCTGGACTCGGAGGAGGCCGCCGCGCAGAGCGAGCGCGTCCGCTTCCTGTGGCAGGAGTTCGAGGCGCTCGGCGAGCGCTGCAGGCAACTGCTGGGGGTGCTGATCGCCTCACCGCCGCCCAGCTACCAGGAGGTGTCGGCCGCGCTGGGCATCGCCGTCGGCAGCATCGGACCGATGCGCCAGCGATGTCTGCGCCGGCTGCGCGCCCGACTCGACGCACGGGGAGCACGGTGAGCGACATGAACGACGACGAGCGAGACGACATCTTCGGCGAAGTCCCCTTCGTCGACGAGGAGTTCGACCACGACCGGCTGGAGGAGGAACTCCGCCAGGCCGCCGCCGTCCTGGACCCGGTCCCGGCCGAGCTGCGCCGGGCCGCCATCGAGGCCTACGCGCTGCACGACCTGGACGCGCGGATCGCCGAGCTGACGTTCGACTCGCTGGTCGACGCCATCCCGGTGCGGGGAGCGGAGGACGTGCCGCGGATGCTGACCTTCCACACGGGTGGGCTGACGGTCGACGTCGAAGTGACCGGCGAGGGGCTCATGGGGCAGCTGCTGCCGCCCCAGTCCGCCTCGATCGAGGTCCTGCACGGCCCCCGGGCGGGCGCCGCCCTCACCGCCGACGACATGGGCCGCTTCGCCTGCGCCGCACCGCCCACCGGCCCGTTCGCCCTGCGGCTGCGGACCGGCGGGGAGGTGGTCGTCACGGAGTGGCTGCGCGCCTGAGGCCCGACGGCCGGCGGTCAGCCGGTGACCGCGGTCACGAGGGACGCCAGCGCCGTGGCGAGCCGGGTGAGCCCGGGACCGGCCGGACCGCCCGGCTCGGTCATGTACGTGTCCCGGCGGATCTCCACCATCAGCGCGCTCACCCGAGGATCCTTCCCGTAGTACTCCAGGGGTACGTACGCCCCGGAGAACGGGCTGTCGAGCCCCGTCTCCCCGACTGCCGCCCCGAACGCCTCCTGTGCGGCGGCGAGCAGTTCGGGCGGGGTGTGGAAGGCGTCGGTGCCCAGACACACCGGCGGCCGCGGTCCCTCGCCGTGCAGCTCGTAGGGCAGCGGCTCGCTGGGGTAGGAGTGCACATCGACGACGACGGCCCGCCCGACGGCCGCCAGGCGCTCGGCGACGGCATCGGTCATCGCCTGCGCGTACGGCCGGAAGTAGCGGGCGAGCAGCGGCTCGCAGTCGGTCTCCGCGGGCCGCAGCACCTCGCCGTGTGTGGTCCGCGTGTACACGGCGCCCATGCCGACGGCCCGCATCTCCTCCCGTTCGTCCGGGAACCGCTCGGGGTCGACGACCAGTCGTGACAGGCGGTTGACGAACAGCCAGGGCGTGACGGCCGCGAGCCGGGCCGCCTCCTCGGCGAGTTCTGTGGTGTGCGAGTCGGTGATGTGGTTCAGCTCCCGCTCCAGTGCCGCGCCGTCCAGCACGATGCCCCCGCGTACGTCGGCCGGTATCTGCCGTGCCGAGTGCGGTACGTGCAGGATCACCGGGGAGGCGGCGGCGCCCGGCAGGAGCGTGAAGGAGGGGGCGGCGGGGGACACGGGCTGCTCCGGGGGCGTCGGCGGTGGCGTGCGATCAAGGTGCCACATCGTGAGTGCACGCCGGTGGGATCTCGTCCTCAAGCGCGGGACGGGCTGAAAGCCGGGAACGCACCTCCGCCCCGGCCGACTGGCGTCGGGCGGGGCGGAGGCGTCGTGCAGGGTGACTGGTCAGTTCAGGGACGCCAGGGCCTCGGTCCAGGTGGCCGACGGGCGCATGACCTGGGCCGCCTTGGCCGGGTCGGGCTGGTAGTAGCCGCCGATGTCGGCCGGCTTGCCCTGGACGGCGAGCAGCTCGTCGACGATCTTCTGCTCGTTCGCCGCGAGGGTCTCGGCGAGCGGGGCGAAGGCCTTCGCCAGGTCCGCGTCGGCGGTCTGCGTCGCCAGCTCCTGCGCCCAGTACAGGGACAGGTAGAAGTGGCTGCCGCGGTTGTCGATGCCGCCGACGCGACGGGTCGGGGACTTGTCCTCGTTGAGGAAGGTCGCCGTGGCGCGGTCGAGGGCGTCGGCGAGGACCTGGGCGCGGGCGTTGCCGGTGAACGTCGCGTACTGCTCCAGGGAGGGGACCAGCGCGAAGAACTCGCCGAGGGAGTCCCAGCGCAGGTAGTTCTCCTTGACCAGCTGCTGGACGTGCTTCGGCGCGGAGCCGCCGGCGCCCGTCTCGAACAGGCCGCCGCCCGCCATCAGCGGGACGACCGACAGCATCTTGGCGCTGGTGCCCAGCTCCAGGATGGGGAACAGGTCGGTCAGGTAGTCACGCAGGACGTTGCCCGTGACGGAGATGGTGTTCTCGCCGCGGCGGATGCGCTCCACCGACAGCTTGGTGGCCTCGACCGGGGCGAGGATGCGGATGTCCAGACCCTCGGTGTCGTGCTCCGGCAGGTACGCGTTGACCTTGGCGATCAGGTTGGCGTCGTGCGCGCGGGTCTCGTCCAGCCAGAACACGGCCGGGTCGCCGGTGGCGCGGGCGCGGGTGACAGCGAGCTTCACCCAGTCCTTGATCGGCGCGTCCTTGGTCTGGCAGGCGCGGAAGATGTCGCCCTCGGCGACCGGCTGCTCGATGAGCACGTTGCCGGCCTGGTCGACCAGACGGACCGTGCCGGCCGCCTTGATCTCGAAGGTCTTGTCGTGGGAGCCGTACTCCTCGGCCTTCTGCGCCATCAGACCGACGTTCGGGACCGAGCCCATGGTCGACGGGTCGTAGGCGCCGTGGGCGCGGCAGTCGTCGATCGCGACCTGGTAGACACCGGCGTACGAGGAGTCCGGGAGCACCGCGAGGGTGTCGGCCTCCTGGCCGTCCGGGCCCCACATGTGGCCGGAGGTGCGGATCATGGCCGGCATCGAGGCGTCGACGATGACGTCGGACGGCACGTGCAGGTTGGTGATGCCCTTGTCGGAGTCGACCATCGCCAGGGCCGGGCCCTCGGCGAGCTCGGCGTCGAAGGAGGCCTTGATCTCCTCACCGAGGTGGGGAAGGCTCTCCAGGCCCTTGAAGATGCCGCCGAGGCCGTCGTTCGGCGACAGACCGGCGCCGGCGAGGACCTCGCCGTACTTCGCGAACGTCTTCGGGAAGAACGCGCGGACCACGTGACCGAAGATGATCGGGTCGGAGACCTTCATCATCGTGGCCTTGAGGTGCACCGAGAACAGGACGTCCTCGGCCTTGGCGCGGGCGATCTGCGCGGTGAGGAACTCACGCAGCTGGGCCACGTGCAGCACGGAGGCGTCGACGACCTCGTCCTTCAGGACGGGTACGGACTCGCGCAGGACGGTCGTGGCGCCGTCCTCGGCGACCAGCTCGATCCTGAGCGAGCCGGCCTCGGAGATCACCGCGGACTTCTCGGTGGAGCGGAAGTCGTTCTCGCCCATGGTGGCGACGTCGGTCTTCGACTCCGAGGACCAGGCGCCCATGCGGTGCGGGTGGGTCTTGGCGTAGTTCTTGACCGACGCGGGGGCGCGGCGGTCGGAGTTGCCCTCGCGCAGGACCGGGTTCACGGCCGAGCCCTTGACCTTGTCGTAGCGGGCCTGGACGTCCCGCTCCTCGTCGGTCTTCGGGTCGTCCGGGTAGTTCGGCAGCGCGTAGCCCTGCGCCTGCAGCTCGGCGACCGCGGCCTTGAGCTGCGGGATCGACGCCGAGACGTTCGGCAGCTTGATGATGTTGGCCTCGGGCGTCTTGGCCAGCTCGCCCAGCTCGTGCAGGGCGTCCGGGATGCGCTGGTCCTCGGTCAGGTACTCCGGGAACACGGCGATGATGCGCCCGGCCAGCGAGATGTCCCGCGTCTCCACGGAGACACCGGCCTGCGAGGCGTACGCCTGGACCACCGGCAGGAAGGAATACGTCGCCAGGGCCGGGGCCTCGTCAGTGTGCGTATAGATGATGGTCGAGTCAGTCACCGGGTGCTCCGCTCCACGTCTGCAACATTGCTCGACATCAAGATATCTCGTGCCGGGGTCCGGCTCGACAGGGGTCTCCTCACACGCCGGGATGTCCGGGTGTCCTCCCCGTGCAACCGAAACGTCTGTTTTCGAGGTCCAGCAAGGAGAAGGTCGACCTCATCCGACGGCCGGACCGACCACCCGGCCGCGAGCGAAAGCGGACCATGAGATATCGCAGCAGAGTGACGGCCCCGGCGGCCGTCCTGATCGGCACGACAGCCGCACTGACCGGGGGAAACACGGCGTACGCGGGCGCGCAGGACGCGGGCGTGAAGACCGGCGCCGGCCCGGCGCCCGAGACCCTCGGCGACCCCGTCTTCCCGGCCCTCGGCAACGACGGCTACCGCGTCACCGCCTACCACCTCGACTTCTCCTACGACCCCACGACCGCCCTCGTCGACGCCACGGCGACCCTGGAGCTGCGTACCGCCCAGGCCCTCAGCCGCTTCTCGCTCGACTCCCTCGGCCTGGACATACACACCGTCCGCGTCGACGGCCGCACGGCCGCCTTCGAGCAGGTGGACGAGAAACTGCGGATCACTCCTGGCCGGCCCCTGCCCGCCCGGGCCCGGGTCACCGTGTGCGTGACGTACACGGCGGACCCGCGTCGTACGCTCCCGCACACCGCGTGGGTTCCCACTCCGGACGGGTTCGCCGTCTGCCCGCAGCCGGACTCGGCGCACACGGTCTTCCCGTGCAACGACCACCCGTCGGACAAGGCGGACCTCACCTGCCGGATCACCGTCCCGGCCGCCCTGCGCGCCGTCGCGAGCGGCTCGCTCGTGTGCACCGAGCGCCTGGCCGGCGACCGCACCGCGTACACGTACCGCTCGCGCTCGCCGATCGCCACCGAACTGGTGCAGATCACGGTCGGCGACTACGTCGTCAAGGAGCGCCGGGGACCGCACGGACTGCCCCTGCGGGACGTCGTCCCGACCGCGCGGGCCGAGGCGCTGGAGCCCGCGCTCGCCCTCACCCCGGGCCTGGTCGAGTGGATCGAGGCGCGGCTCGGCGCCTACCCCTTCGAGACGTACGGCCTGCTGCCCTGCAACTCCGACGCCCCGAACGCCTTCGACTTCACGGGCCTGGAGACCCAGACCCTCACCCTGTACAAGCCGAACTTCCTGCTCCAGGAGGAGAAGAAGATCGGCTCGCACATGATGCACGAGCTGGTCCACTCCTGGTTCGGCAACAGCGTCAGCCCCGCCACCTGGGCCGACCTGTGGCTCAACGAGGGCCACGCCGACTTCTACGGGCTGCTCTACCGCTACGAGCGCGGCTGGACCGACTCGCTCGGCTACAGCACGTTCGAGGACCGGATGAAGTTCACGTACGGCCTAGGTGACCAGTGGCGGCAGGACTCGGGCCCGGTCGCCGCCCCGAACGCCGTCAACCTCTTCGACAACCAGCGCTACACGGGCGGCGTCCTGGTCCTGTACGCGCTGCGTCAGGTCGTCGGCGAGGACGTCTTCCACGCGATCGAGCGCTGCTTCCTGGACCGTCACCGCAACTCCTCGGCGACGACGGAGGACTACATCGCCGTCGCCTCGAAGGTGTCCGGGCAGGACCTGTCCGGGTTCCTGCGGGACTGGCTGTACGGCACGAAGACGCCGCGCATGCCCGGCCACCCGGACTGGACCGTGACGCCCCCGAAGACGCAGCTGGCCTCCCCGCACAGTCGCAGGGGCGGGCACTGGCACGAGAACTCCGCGACCCTCTGAGGCGACCGCCGCCGTCAGTCGTGCAGGGCGGACACCTCGCCCTGCACGAGGTCGTCGGGCGTGCGCTGCTGCGGGATGACCACCGTGCCCTGCTGCAACGCCACCGTCCGGGCTGGCGCCGGGATCCGGATGCCCTCCTCGCGGTAGCGGCGGTGCAGCCGCTTGATGAACTCGTGCTTGATCCGGTACTGGTCGCTGAACTCGCCGACGCCCAGGATCACCGTGAAACCGATCCGCGAGTCGCCGAAGGTGTGGAAGCGGATGGCGGGTTCGTGGTGCGGAAGAGCGCCCTCCACCCCCGTCATGACCTGCTCGATGACCTCCGTGGTCACTCGCTCCACGTGCTCCAGATCGCTGTCGTAGGCCACGCCGACCTGCACCAGGATCGTCAACTCCTGCTCGGGACGCATGTAGTTGGTCATGTTCGTCTTGGCGAGCTGGCCGTTGGGGATGACGACGAGGTTGTTGGAGAGCGCGCGCACGGTCGTCTGACGCCAGTTGATGTCCTCGACGTAGCCCTCCTCGCCGCTGCTCAGCTTGATGTAGTCGCCGGGCTGCACGGTCTTGGAGGCGAGGATGTGGATGCCCGCGAAGAGGTTCGCGAGGGTGTCCTGGAGGGCGAGCGCGACGGCGAGACCGCCGACGCCCAGCGCGGTCAGCAGCGGGGCTATCGAGATGCCCAGCGTCTGCAGCACCACCAGGAACCCGATCGCCAGGACCAGGATGCGGGTGATGTTCACGAAGATCGTGGCCGACCCGGCGACACCGGAGCGCGAGGAGGTCACCGACTGCACCAGTCCGGCGACGACCCGCGCCGCCGACACGGTCACCACGAAGATCAGCAGCACCGTCAGACACTGGTTGACGGTGTGCTGGACGGCCTTCGTCAGCGGCAGCACCGCGCCCGCGGCCGCCGCACCGCCGGCGATCGCCGTCCACGGCACCACGGTGCGCAGCGCGTCCACGACGACGTCGTCGCCGCTCCACTTGGTGCGCTTGGCGTGCTTCGCCAGCCAGCGCAGCAGCGTGCGCGACAGGAACGCCGCCAACAGACCGGTGGCCAGGGCGATTCCGGCGATGACGCCGTCGTCCAGAGTCAGTGCGCGGTTCACCGGTCACCTCCGGGAAGTCGATCCGCGGCACACGGGGCCGCCGACGGCCGGATGTGAAGTCTCGTCACGATGTCACCTGCTCGGTTCCGGGAAGTGCGGTCGCGCCCCTCCGCAGAGAAGGCGCAACCGCTCATCCTGCCGTATCCGACACAGGAGTTCGTACCCGAGGAAACGGCTGTGACGGAAGGATCGCGCAGCTCAGGGCGGCCCCACCGGTCCAGTTTCCGTGAAGGCGGCCGAAAACTGTCCCCGCGTACGGACGCGCGAGCCCCGGCGACGGCGTACGCGGGCGTGAGCTCCTGCGCCGGTCAGATCACCTTCATCCGCACCAGCGCCCCGAGCGTCAACGCCCCCGGCACCAGCGGCAGCCACACGGTGATGATCCGGTAGCCGAGGACCACGGCCGTGGCGACCGCCACCGGGCCGCCCGCCGCCACCAGGGCCACGACCAGCGCCGCCTCCACCGAGCCGATCCCGCCGGGCGTCGGCACCAGCGCGACCGCCACCGTCGCCGCCAGATACGCGACCGCCATGTGCGCCACCGGCACCGGCAGCCCCAATGCCTGACCCACCGCGGCGAGACCGGCCGCCTGCAGCACCGGGAACGCCAGGGAGCCGCCCCACAGGGCCAGCGCCCGGGACGGCCGGGAGTGCACCGAGCGCGCCTCGCCGAGCGCGGTACGCAGGAACGAGCACACCGCCGACCGCAGCCGCCGTACGAGGGCGAGCAGGCCCGCCGCCACGAGCGCCACCCCCGCGAGCGCGCCCAGCAGCGGGCCGAGCGCCCCGTCGGGCAGCAGGGAACCGAGCCGCAGCGCGTCCGGGAAGACGAGCAGCAGCACGGCCAGCAGACCCACCCTCGCCACGCCCTCCGCCAGCAGATACAGCGCGAGGGCCGCCGAGGAGCGGGCCAGCGGCACCCCGCACACCGTCATGAACCGCAGGTTGACCGCGCCCGCGCCGAGGCCCGTCGGCAGCAGGTGGTTGGCCGCGCCCGCCGCGAACTGCGTGGCCAGCAGCCGCCGCCCGGGCAGCCGCTCCACGACCGCGCCCTGCCGGGTGAAGGCCGCCGCGACCCACGTCAGACAGGTCGCCCCGACCGCGGCCAGCAGCCACGGCCACTCGGCTCTGCGCAACTGGGCGAAACCCTCGGCGAGGACGGACCGGTGCCGCACCGCGACCACGGTGACCAGCAGGAGCGGAAGCAGACACAGGACCTGGCGCACCGGCACACGCCGGGCCGGCCTGCCTGGGGGAACGGGAACCGCTGTCACACTCGGAGAGGTTTTCCGCACGGCGCCAACGGCGGGTTGCGGAAGCGGGGACGGAACATTACGTACGGTCATCGGGTCCTTCGTCTGATCCTCTGTCCATATAGGGAGAACCTTGACCTCAAGGTTGCTTGAGGTTCTACGGTCGGTCCTATGAGCATGGAAACCACGGCGTGGATGCAGCTGCACAGCGTCATGAACGCCCAGCAGGAACGCCGCCCCTTCGACCGTGCGGCCCTGCGCCGCATCGGCGCGTTCGCCCGCCCGCACCGCCGCCGGATCGCACTGTTCGTCGTGCTGGGGGTGATGACCGCACTGCTCGCCGTGGCCACCCCCGTCCTCGCCGGCTGGGTCGTCGACGCGATCGTGTCGCACGGCGACGCGGACAGGGTCGTCCGGCTGGCCCTGCTCATCGCGGGCATCGCGGTGCTGGAGGCGGCGCTCGGCATCCTGGGCAGGAGGCTCTCGTCGACGCTCGGGGAGGGTCTCATCCTCGATCTGCGCACGGCCGTGTTCGATCATGTGCAGCGGATGCCGGTCGCGTTCTTCACACGTACCCGTACGGGAGCGCTCGTCTCCCGACTCAACAACGACGTGATCGGCGCCCAGCGCGCCTTCAGCAACACGCTCTCCGGAGTGGTCTCCAACCTGGTCACCCTGGTCCTCACCCTCGTCGTCATGCTCACCCTGTCCTGGCAGGTCACCCTGCTCGCGCTCGCCCTGCTGCCGGTGTTCGTGATCCCGGCGCGCCGCATGGGCAGCCGCATGGCCGGCATGCAGCGGGAGGCGGCCGCGCTCAACGCGGCGATGGGCACCCGGATGACCGAACGCTTCTCGGCGCCCGGCGCCACGCTGGTCAAGCTGTTCGGCCGCCCGGAGCAGGAGTCGGCGGAGTTCGCGGCCCGGGCCGCCCGGGTCCGGGACATCGGCGTCCGCACGGCCACCGCCCAGTCGGTCTTCATCACCGCCCTGACCCTCGTCTCCGCCCTGGCCCTCGCCCTCGTCTACGGTCTCGGCGGCCACCTCGCCCTCAAGGGCACCCTCGAACCGGGCGACGTCGTCGCCCTCGCCCTGCTCCTGACCCGCCTCTACGCCCCGCTCACCTCTCTCGCCGGGGCCCGCGTCGAGGTGATGAGCGCGCTGGTCAGCTTCGAGCGGGTCTTCGAGGTGCTCGACCTGAAGCCGCTCATCGAGGAGAAACCGGACGCCCGCGAGGTCCCCGAGGGCCCCGTCTCCGTGGAGTTCGACGACGTCCGCTTCGGCTACCCGTCCGCCGACAAGGTCTCCCTCGCCTCCCTGGAGGAGGTCGCCGCCCTCGACACCCGCGACGGCGCCGAGGTCCTGCACGGCGTCTCCTTCCGCGCCGACCCCGGGCAGACGGTCGCCCTCGTCGGCTCCTCCGGCGCCGGCAAGTCCACCATCGCGCAGCTCCTGCCGCGCCTCTACGACGTGGACGCAGGCGCCGTCCGCATCGGCGGGATCGACGTCCGCGATCTGAGCGCAAGCTCCCTGCGGGCCACCCTCGGCATGGTCACCCAGGACGGCCACCTCTTCCACGACACCGTCCGCGCGAACCTCCTGCTCGCCCGTCCGACGGCCACCGAGGACGAGCTCTGGGACGCCCTGCGCCGCTCCCGCCTCGACGACCTCGTGCGCTCCCTGCCCGACGGCCTCGACACCGTCGTCGGCGAACGCGGCTACCGCCTCTCGGGCGGCGAACGCCAGCGCATGACCATCGCCCGGCTGCTGCTGGCCGGCCAGCGCGTCGTCATCCTCGACGAGGCCACCGCCCACCTCGACAACACCTCCGAGGCGGCTGTCCAGGAAGCCCTCGCCGAGGCGCTCGCGGACCGCACCGCGGTCGTCATCGCCCACCGCCTGTCCACCGTGCGCGCCGCCGACCTGATCCTCGTCGTCGAGTCCGGCCGGATCGTGGAACGCGGCACGCACGAGGAACTGCTGGCGGCGGGCGGACGGTACGCGGAGCTGTACCGGACGCAGTTCGAGCAGCCGGCGATCACGGAGCCCGCCGCGCTGTGACGGCCGCGCCGCGACGCCGGAACGTTCGAGGTCGACCAGCCCGCAGCCGGAGTTGTCGCTGGGAGAGGGGCCCGCCTCGCTGGCAGAGGGGTGTCCGGGCGATCGCTCTCACTGTCTCCGACCGTGATGCCGTTCTCGGCACTGTGGCGTCGGGTCAGGACCAGACGCCGGAGAAGTCGATCTTCTGGGCCCATTCCGGGTGGTCTATCAGCGGATTGCGGTTGCCCTGGAGCTCCGCGACGGAGGCGTTGCGGTGCAGCTCGTACTCACTGACCGCCTCGTTGTCGTGCCAGGTCACGAGGGTGCGCAGCCGGTCCTTGGGGAATTCGCCCGGAGCGTCGCCGACCAGCCCCGGGTAGCGCAGCAGGAAGTACAGGGTGGCCCGGGCGACCGTGCCCTTCCCCTCCTCCGGCTCGAACCCCACGTCCTCGCGCATCCCGCAGTCCTCGCGGATCACTTCGTCGAAGTCGGGGAAGTCGAAGTACGGGAAGTTGCCGCGGAAGCTGTTGCACTGCATCTCGCACGCGAACAGATGGTGGAGGTCGCCCCGCATGGGCTCCTGCTTGGAGAACCACGACTGCGGCACCACGTGCTCGCAGTTGAAGGGCATCGACGCCTCCAGGGCGTCGAACTCCGCCTCGAACTCGGCCGGTCCCGCCGTGCTTTCCTGCAGGAGGAGTTCCTGGACGCGGGCCAGCCGGGCCTCCATCACGGCGGCGTCGGCCCGGATGAACTCCTCGGCGGTGAAGTCCTTCCCCGAGTAGATGCTGTGCAGCAGGCCGTCCTTGTGCAGGTCGACCCACGGATAGACCAGCCGGATCGGCTTGTACCTGGGGCGGGGCGAGTGGGTGTCCTCCAGCAGCCGGGTGAGCGCGCGGCGCAGCGCGTCGCCTTCGGCGGTGCTGATGCCCGCGTAGTACGCATCGCGTGCGGCGGAGTCTGCGGTCCGGTCGTAGTAGGGCCGTTCCCGCCCCAGCCCGAGGTTGACCAGGGCCGCGTGCACCTCCCGCTCGACCGCTGACGGTACGTCCGCCCGACGGGCGGACGGGCGCGCCGGGGCGGTCTTCGGGGCGGGCGTGGGCGCGGTGACGGGGGCGGGGGCGGGCTGCGCCGCGGTGACGGTGGCCGTCGGGTACTCCGACGTGTCGAACCCGACGGTGATCCGCACCGGCACGGTGAGCTGCGCGGCGCCGTCGGTCACGTACGCCCGTGCCCCGTCGGCGGCAGGCAGACCGGCCGCCCCGTCGACCGCGGGCGGGACCGAGGGCGACGAGGGCGAGGGCGGCGGCGGGGTGCTCTCGACCGGGGGCGCGGCGGTCCCGGCGGTCCCGGCGGTGAACACCTCGTCCCGCAGCCGGGCGGCGGCGCCGGTCAGGGTGGTCTCGTGCAGGGCGCGCAACACCTGGCTGATCCGCACGCCCTCGTTGGCCTTCCACGACAGCCGGTCCTCGCCCATCTCCGGCCGCCAGACGGCGCCGTCGACGCTGAGGGGCCGACCCTGTGCGTCGGTCTCCGGGACGGCCGAGTGGTGCAGCGCGACGACCTCCCACTGGTCGTTGAAGACGGCCGAGCCCGACGATCCCGCGAGGGTGTCGGTCGAGTACTGCAGGAAGCTGTCGAGCACGTCGACGACCTGGTTCTCGCGCAGCGCGAGTTGCTTGGGCTCGCCCCTGGGGTGCTGAACGATGTTGACGAACTCCCCGATGAGGATCTTGCCCTGCGCCTCGGTGAGCGTCAGCCGGCCGAACGACGAGAGGGCCTCGCCCTGTGTGCCGCGTTCGGCTACGGCGACCAGGCTGAAGTCCAGATCTCGGTCGGTGACGAAGAACCGCTGCGGCTCCAGCTGGAAGACCGCCGGCACGAGCGGACGCCCGTCGACCCCGTTCTGGAACCCGAACGCCACCACACTGCGCGCCGCTTCCTGGCTGCCGCGCAGCACATGGTTGTTGGTGAGCAGGAGCGAGGGGGACACCATGAAGCCGGTGCCATGTCCGCCGCCCGGCCCGCTGATGGTGACCCGGCCGACCGGGCGGGAGACGAGGGCGCCTTCCTCCAGGAACGCGACCGGGGCCAGGTTGTTGCGCCCGATGAGGCGTTCCAGCCCGATGACCTCACTGCCGAAGGCGCCCGGCGGCAGCGGGAGGGCGCTTCCTGCCGTCCGGACGGGATCGGTCGGCGGCCGCTCCATGGCCCGGGCCAACGACCAGTCGGCGCCGAGACGGGCCAGCCTCTTCTCGACCCGTGCCGGGGCGTCGGCGTAGAGCACGCCGCGCGTCTGAAGTACGGCCTGGTTTCTCTCCCGCTCCTTGGTCCGGTCCGCGAAGCGGGCCGCGGCTGCCGTGAGTTGGTGGAGGTAGTCCGATTCCGTGTCGGAAACGAGTTCTGCCGTTGCCATGTGTCCGCCTCCTCCGGGGGACGCGTGCGGACGGCCGCCTCATGTGCTGCTGCAGACAGAAAGCGAGGGGGAGGGGGAGCGAAGAGCGGCAGTACGGTGACGGACCGCGCGGAGTTCCTCAGTGCGTGCGGGACCGGAGGGGGCGGCGGCCGAGCGCGGCCAAGTCGCCCACCGGCGCGCCGACTTGGAGCCGCACCAGGGTGTCGTTGACTTTCCTCTCCTCAATGCTCGCAGGTGCCGCAAACATGTGCAAAAGGTGCATTCGTCGCATTGGGCGGTGTCGACGCAAGTCGCCCCGGCCGCCCGGCCGGCGACGTGGACACCGGCCTCGGGCAGCCGGCGCCGGAGCGGAGGCCGTCGTCCGGCCCTGAACCGGCGCCGGACCCCGTCAGCCCTCCATGGCGTCGCGTACGAGTGCGGTGTCGACGAACTGCTCGAAGCGGACGATCCTGCCGCCGCGGACGACGAAGTGGTGGGCGACGCGGACGGCGAGTCGCTTCCCGGTCGCCTTGTTGACGGCGGTGTAGCGGGCGAGGACGACGACGTTCTCGCCGTCGACGACGTAACTGTCGTCGTGGGCGGTCCAGCCGTCCCAGTCCTCGGCGAGCTTCGCCATCACCTGGGAGGTGACGCCGTCGGGGGTGCGGTAGGTGCCCGCCAGGGGGAAGCCCGCCATCTCGGTCCACTCGACGTCGGGGGCGAGGGTGGCGCGCAGGGCCTTCAGGTCGCCCGTCGCCGAGGCGAGGTACTGCCGGCGGACGACGTCGGCGGGGGCGTCGGAGGTCGCGAAGCCGGTGCTCGGTGCGGTCATGTCCGTCAGCCCCAGGTCATCTCGCCCTTGGCGACCTTCGCACCGATCTGTGCGGCGATCAGCATGCCGTTGTCGGGGTAGCGCCGGACGAGGGCGTCGGTGAGCGCGGCGCCGTCGGCGGCCGTGCCGAGCTCCTCCTCGAAGGCGGTCAGGTAGTCACGCGTGGCCGTGATGGCGGAGGCGTCGGCCGCGGTGTCGGGCAGACGGTGACCGGGGACGACCAGCTGCGGGTTGAGCGCGGTCATCTCGTCCAGCAGGTCGATCCAGGCTGCGCGCTGCTCGGGCCTGGCGGTGTCGGCGACCCAGACGTGCTCCTGCTGGAACAGCAGGACGCCGCCGAGGAGGGCGCGGTGCTCGGCCTGCCACAGGTAGTGGCGGTCGGGCAGCTCCGCGCCGCCGCCCTTGAGCGCGAAGCGGTGGCCTTCGAGGGTGAGGTCGTCGGTGAGCGGCTCGATGGCGACCAGGCGGGTGGGCAGGTTCGCGCCGAGCGCCTCCCAGGCCTTGAGCTTGCCCTCGTAGGAGTGCTGGATGTGCTCGATCACGTGGTCGGTGGCGACGAACCTGGCGTCGGGGAAGGCGTCGGCGAGGACCTCGGCGCCGAAGTAGAAGTCGGGGTCGCCGTGGCTGATGAAGACGGTGGTGAGCTTCTTGCCGGAGTCGAGCACCTCGGCGGCCAGCCGGTGGCCGTCGGCCCGGGTGAAGCCGGCGTCGACGAGCAGGGCCTCGGTCTCGCCGGTGACCAGAGTGGCGGTCTTGTTCCTCACGCCTGCGGGGAAGTCGAGGTCGAGGACCTTGAAGGAGAGCGCGCTCATGGGTGTTCCTTCGGTGCGGGGTGACGGGGATCAGGACGTGCGGGCGATGCCGAGGGGGGCGAGTCGGCGGTCCACCTCGTCGGCGGTCGCATGGCCACGGGCCAGGGGGACGGTGTGCGAGCCGGCTACGGCGAGCAGGGTGGGGAAGCCGGTGACGCCGAGCTCGGCGCTGCGGCGGAAGTCGGCCTCGGCCTCGCCCTGTGACTCGGGTGAGTCGAGGGCGGCGAGGGCGGCGTCGGCGTCCAGTCCCGCCGTCTCGGCGATCTGCCGGTAGGCGGCGGGGTCGGACAGGCTGTGGCCGTCGAGGTAGAAGGCGTTCTGCATCGCCACGGCCAGCTCCACCGCGCGCTCGGGTGCGGTCCGGCGCAGGGCGGCGACGCCGCGGGCGGCGGCCTCGGAGTCCATCACGAACGAGCCTTCGGCCGCGAGCCGTCGGTAGGCCTCTCCGAACCGGGCGCCGGTCAGTCGCCCGATCTCGTCGTTGGCCTTCTCGATGTGGCCGAACCTGCGCATCGGCACCCGGCGTTCACCGGTGAAGAGCCCGCCGGAGACCACGTCCACCGGGATCCCGGGGTGGCGGGAGACGACTTCGCGCAACGTGCCCGAAAAACCGTGCGACCAGCCGCAGTAGGCGTCGAATACGTAGACCAGCTTCATCGAGGACCTCGACAAGGGAGTGACGCCCACCCGATGCGGGCGATTCACCTGACAGAACAGTACCTGACTTATCAGATATTTCCACGAGCCTGTGACTTGCGCCACACGCGGTCGCGACTGAAGCCGGCCGGTCGGGCGGGTCGGCCGGGTCGGGCGGGTCGGGCGGGTCGGCCGGGTCGACTGATGTCAGCAGGGCAGCGCTGACGCCTCGGCGCAGGTCAGGGGAGGCGGGGCAGGACGTCCCGGGCGGAGTGGCTGAGGATGCGCAGGTCCCGGGTGAACCGTTCGAGGTCCTCGGCGGGGAGGGGTGCGACGAAGTACCGCTCGATGTTCTCCAGATGCACCTGGGACGCGCGTACGGTCGTCTCCTCGCCCAGCGACGTGAGCCGCACCAGCTTCGCGCGCCGGTCGTCGGGGGAGTCCGCGCGGGTGACGAGCCCGGCCGCCTCCATACGGTCCACCAGCCGGGTCGCGCCGCCCGTGGTCAGCACCTGTTCCTGGGCGATGGCCCGCATCGACAGGCCCGGCGCCCCCGCCCGTCCGAGGATCAGCAACACCTCGAACATCAGGTGACTGACCCCGCACTCCTCCTCGAGCGCCCGCCCCAGGATGTACTCCAGCCGGTTGGCCGCCCCCTGCAGCCGCCCGAACGCCAGGATCAGCTCGTGGTCCGCGGCCTCCTTCGCCGTCCGGATCCCCGCCTGTTCGCTCACGGCCTCGCCGCCCCTTTCGCCGTCCCGGGTATCACCGTACCGATCAAGCCCGGGTCAGGCAGGGGGCGGCCCTCAGGAGGCCCCGGCACCACCGCGTGCGGTCGAGGAGGGGGAGCGCTCCGGTTGAGAGGCGGCGTGCTCCGGATCAGCCGGCGGCCTCCTCCGGCGGGCGGGCGGTGGTCCGGCGCGGCACCAGCGTGGGCGCCAGGCTGACCTGGACGGAGGGCTTGTGCCGGTCGTCGATCCGCTCCTGGACGAGACGGGCGGCGTTCCTGCCGATCTCGACGCCCGCCTGGTCGACGCTGGTCAGCGACACGGGGCCGAACGCGGCGAACGTGGTGTTGTCGTAGCCGGCCACCGAGATGCCGCCGGGAACGGAGAGCCCGGCCTCCGCGATCACTTCCAGCGCGCCCATCGCGACGACGTCCGCTCCGGCGAACACGGCGGTGGGACGCAGGGCACGGCCCAGGAGCTGCTCGGCGCCCAGGCGGCCGCCGCGCTGGGTGTAGCTGGTGGACACGACGTCGATCTCCTCGGCCAGACCGTGGGCGCGCATCGCCTGCCGGTAGCCGTCGGCACGCCGGGCGTTGGGCATCTCCGCCAGGCGGGTGGGGTCGGTCTCGTGATGCTCGATGTGGGCGATCCGCCGATGCCCCAGACCGACCAGGTGGCCGACGACCAGGGCGGCGCCCTCGATGTCGTCGTTGACCACCGTGTCGTACAGCCCGGAGGCGCCGTGCCGGCCCACGACGACGGTCGGCACGGCGGCGGCCACCCGCTCCAGACGGGTGCGCGAGGACACCGGGGCGACCAGGACCAGGCCGTCCATGCCGCGGTCGATCATCGCCTCGGTGACCCGGGCCTCCGCCTTCTCGCCGTTGCAGCCGGGCCCCAGGAGCACCTGGTACTCCGTGTCCTGAAGGGTCTGGGTGACGCCGTCGAGCACCTCGGGGAAGAAGGGGTTGCGGATGTCGGGCAGCATCACGCCGATGGTGTACGTCTGCCCGCGCAGAGCCCGCGCGCCCGCGTGCGGCCGGTAGCCGAGCTCGTCGATGGCACGGCGCACCTTCGCCCGCATCTCGGGGCTGGCCCCGTAGGCGTTGCGCAGCACCTTGGACACGGCGGTCGTGGACACCTGGGCGTGTCGCGCGACATCGACGATGGTGACGCGGCGGCCCGGTGCTGGCGGCTCCATCCGGTTTCCTCTCCCTCGGGAAACGTTTGCCGCCGAGTGTACGGACAGGGCCCGTCACCTCGTAGGCCCCCGGCGTGCGGCCGCGTCTCTCGCCGCTGGCACAACCGTGCAGCGTGCGCGGCATCTTGACGTCACGCGGGACGCTCTCTAGGGTCTGGCCACCCGGCGGGAAACGTTACCCACGAGCCCTACGGCCGTCCGGCCCCACGTCGTACCCGTCATCATGTGCGCCTTTCACGTGGGAGGACGGCGAAGGCCTTGCGAGGGGGCCCGAGTTGACGCCGGGGGGCGTCGGCGCGGGCCACGATCACGATCCGACCCGCGGATGAGAAGGTCTCGTCGACCGCGCCGGAGCATGGGACGAGGACGCGGTCGTCGTCCGGCCGTCGGTCAGCCGGACCGCAGCTCGAACCAGTCGAAGGCCGCGCTGCCCTGTGTGGCGTACATGCCGAAGACACGGCCGGTGAAGCCGCCGGCGACCTCGGTGGTGAGGTAGCGGCCGTCGAGCTCGGCGAGAACCTCGAACGCACCGCCGTCCGTCTCGAAGCCCAGGCGGAGGGTGTCGGGACCGCCGACCCTGAGGCCGGGCGGGGGAGCCGCGTCAGGCCCCGCGCCCCGGGTGGTGACGGTGGGCGGCAGGACGTCGGAGGTCGTGACGTCGATCCGCAGGGTCACCGGGCCGGGCGGTACGGCCCGTTCGGCGACGGCGTGGCGCAGCGGGCCGATCCTGGCGATCGCGCGGATCACGCCGTCGCCCGCCTCCACCTCGTAGTGGTGCGCCTCGTCCAGCCGGACCGCGAGCCCGCCGCGACCGCCTTCCGCGACGTCGACCAGCGTGCGCGCGGTGCAGTCGGGGTGGCGCTGACGTCGTCCGACGAAGAGCGCGCCGGGAGTGTCCAGGCTGTCCGCGCGGGCGTGCAGCACCAAGTGGCCCGGCCGCTCGTCGAGTCGGGCGGCCTGCGGGTCGTGCCGGCGCAGCGACACCCAGCACGGGGCGAGCGCGGGAGAGTCGAATTCGTCCCGGTCCGGCTCCTGCGGCCAGGGATGCGGAGGCAGCGCCGGGGCCTGCGCCCGCAGCTCCAGCGGCCCGGGCAGCGGCCACTCGTCCTCCCACCGCACCGGCGCCAGGAACGTCTCCCGGCCCATGCCGTGGTACATCGGGGTGTCGCCGCGGGGCCTGGTGCCCAGCAGCACCATCCACCACGTGCCGTCCTGCGCCTGCACCAGGTCGCCGTGGCCGGTGTTCTGCACCGGATGGCCGGTACTGCGGTGGGACAGCACGGGGTTGGCCGGGTGCGGTTCGAACGGTCCGGGCAGGGTGCGGGCCCTGGCCACCGAGAGGGCGTGCCCGCGCTCGGTGCCGCCCTCGGACAGCAGCAGGTACCACCAGTCGCCGATCCGGTACAGGTGGGGGCCCTCGGGATACTGCAGCCCGCTGCCCGACCACATCGCGGTCGGCTCGCCCAGCAGCTCGCCGGACTTCGGATCGATGCGGACCCCGCGGATCCCGCCCGCGGAGAACACGCACCAGCAGGCGCCGTCCTCCTCCCACGCCAGGTCGGGGTCGATGCCCGGCACGCCGATCGGCACCGGGTCCGACCAGGGTCCGGCGGGGTCCTCGGCGGTCACCAGGACGTTGCCCGCCCCGGCGACCACGGTCGTGATCAGCCAGAACCGGCCGTCGTGGTAGCGCAGCGTGGGCGCGTACACCCCCGTGGAGGAGGGGGCCGTGTCGGGCAGCTCCAGCTGCGCGGGCCGGTCCAGCGCGTGCCCGATCAGCCGCCAGTGCACCAGGTCGCGGCTGTGCCAGATCGGCACGCCCGGTACGTACTCGAAGCTGGACGTCGCCAGGTAGTAGTCGTCGCCGGCCCGGCAGACGCTCGGGTCCGGGCTGAAGCCGGGGATCACGGGATTGTCGAAGAACGCCATGTCCGTCCAGAGGTGTGCGGGTGTGCGGTCGAGGAAAGCTCGCTGTGAGAGTCGACATGTTGAAGCGCTTCGAAAGTCGCACGTGCGGCTGTTCCCTGTCAACGGGTGCGTAGGCAACGTTGCCTATCGCCAAACCGTGCTGGTGAGCGTGCTGGCACCGGTGCAGTTGTCGAAGCGCTTCGACGGATTTCGTCGGGAACGCTCCCGCCGGGACGTGTCTTGACCCTCGGTCGGTGCTCCACGATGCTTTGTTGCGGCACATGAAAAACGTGCCGCAATGAGCAACATCGAAACAGGTCTCGTACCAGCCGAGGAGTGGCCATGACGCATCAGGTCCGTGCTGTCGTCGCGCGAGGGAAAGGCGCCCCCGTCAGCCTGGAAACGATCATCGTGCCCGATCCCGGCCCGGGTGAGGCGCTGGTGAAGATCGAGGCCTGCGGCGTCTGCCACACCGATCTGCACTATCGGCAGGGCGGCATCAACGACGACTTCCCCTTCCTGCTGGGGCATGAGGCCGCAGGCGTCGTGGAGTCGGTGGGGGAGGGGGTCACCGATGTCGCCCCCGGCGACTTCGTCATCCTCAACTGGCGTGCGGTGTGCGGCCAGTGCCGGGCCTGTCTGCGCGGCCGCCCCTGGTACTGCTTCAACACCCACAACGCGAAGCAGAAGATGACCCTGCTCGACGGCACCGAGCTGTCCCCGGCGCTGGGCATCGGCGCGTTCGCGGAGAAGACGCTGGTGGCGGCCGGTCAGTGCACGAAGGTCGACCGGGCGGCGTCGGCGGCGGCCGCCGGTCTGCTGGGGTGCGGGGTGATGGCCGGCATCGGCGCGGCCATCAACACCGGCAACGTCGGACGCGGTGACAGCGTGGCCGTCATCGGCTGCGGCGGAGTGGGGGACGCGGCGGTCGTCGGGGCGCACCTCGCGGGCGCGGCGAAGATCATCGCGGTGGACGTCGACGACCGGAAACTGGCCACGGCCAGGAAGCTCGGCGCGACCCACACCGTCAACTCCAAGGAGAACGACGCGGTCGAGGCGATCCGCGAGCTGACCGGGGGCTTCGGAGCCGACGTCGTCATCGAGGCGGTCGGCCGCCCGGAGACCTACAAGCAGGCCTTCTACGCCCGCGACCTCGCCGGCACGGTCGTCCTCGTCGGGGTGCCCACCCCCGAGATGAAGCTCGAGCTGCCCCTGCTCGACGTGTTCGGGCGCGGCGGCGCGCTGAAGTCGTCCTGGTACGGCGACTGCCTGCCCTCCCGGGACTTCCCGATGCTCATCGACCTCTATCTCCAGGGCCGGCTCGACCTGGACGCCTTCGTCACGGAGACCATCCAGCTGGACGAGGTGGAGAAGGCCTTCGAGCGGATGCACGGCGGCGACGTCCTGCGCTCGGTGGTGGTCCTGTGACGGTCGCCCGCATCGAACGCCTGGTGACCTCGGGGACGTTCTCGCTGGACGGCGGCGCCTGGGACGTCGACAACAACGTGTGGATCATCGGCGACGACCGCGAGGTGATCGTCGTCGACGCCGCACACGACGCCGGGGCCATCGCCGAAGCCGTCGGCGGGCGCACCCTGCGCGCCGTGGTGTGCACCCACGCCCACAACGACCACATCGGCGCCGCACCCGAACTCGCGGCGCGCACCGGAGCGCCGATCCTCCTCCACCCGGACGACCTCCCGCTGTGGAAGCAGACCCACCCGGACCGGATGCCCGACGGCGAACTGGCCGACGGCTGGGTCCTCGCGGTGGCCGGCGTCGAGCTGACCGTGCTGCACACGCCGGGGCACGCCCCGGGCGCCGTCTGCCTGTACGCGCCCGCCCTGTCGGCGCTGTTCAGCGGCGACACGCTGTTCGCGGGCGGGCCCGGCGCCACGGGGCGGTCGTACAGCGACTTCCCCACCATCGTCGACTCGATCCGGGGCCGGCTGCTCACACTGCCGGGCGACACCGTCGTGCACACCGGGCACGGGGAGACGACCACCGTCGGAGCCGAGGCTCCGCACCTTCAGGAGTGGATCGACCGCGGATTCTGACCGCCTGCCGGCGTTCCTCGTGCGGCGCCCGTTCCGCCTGTTTGCGCAGGTGGTTCGGGCGCTTCGAGCTGCCCGGAGGCCGGTCGCCCGAGCCCTTGGAACGAGGCCTTTGGACGCCTTGACAACGGTTCGGAGCGGCCCGCAGACTGGCGTTGCGCTAACCGCAATCCGTTTCGCTATACGCACCGAGGTGTCATGATGATTCCCGCGTGCCGTCTCGCGGATCTCCCGCGAGGTGAGGCCTTCCGGCTCGACATCGACCCGCCGGTCTCGGTGTTCCACACCGACGACGGCGAGGTGTTCGCCATCGACGACACCTGCACTCACCAGGACGCCTCGCTCGCCGACGGCTGGCTGGAGGGCTGCGAGGTGGAATGCCCGCTCCATGCCTCGAAGTTCGACCTGCGGACCGGCGCCGTCGACGCCCCGCCGGCCAAGCTCCCGGTCCGGACGCACGAGGTCGTCATCGAGGACGGCATGATCCATGTCCGGGTGTCCACGGACGCCCCCAACCTGCCGCCGTGCATCGCCTCCCGGCTCGCCGGAGGTCCCGCGTGAGAACCGTGGCCGTGGTGGGCGCCTCGCTGGCCGGTCTGTCGGCGGCACGCTCACTGCGTAAGCAGGGCTACGACGGGCGTCTCGTCGTCATCGGCGACGAGACGCACCGCCCGTACGACAGGCCCCCGCTGTCCAAGGAGTTCCTGGCCGGCGCCCTCGGCGAAGCGGAGCTCTCGCTGGAGGCGGACGACGAGGACCTGCGGGCGGAGTGGCTGCTCGGCGTGCGCGCCACCGGACTCGACCGCACCGAGCGAGCCGTCCGGCTCGCCGACGGCCGGGAGGTGCGCGCCGACGGCGTCGTCATCGCGACCGGCGCCGCCGCGCGCACGCTGCCGGGCGCCGAGGGCCTGGCCGGAGTGCACGCGCTGCGCACCCTGGACGACGCCCGCGCCCTGCGCGACGAACTGGCCCGGGGCGGACGGCTGGTGGTGATCGGCGGCGGATTCATCGGCGCCGAGGTCGCTTCCACCGCCTGCGCCCTCGGGCTCGACGTGACGGTCGTCGAGGTGGCCCCGACGCCGCTCGCCGGACCGCTCGGCGCGGCCATGGGCGGCATCGTCTCCGCGCTCCACGCCGACCACGGCGTTCGCCTGCTGTGCGGCGTGGGCGTCAAGGGGCTCAGCGGCGAGACCCGCGTCGACGCCGTCCTGCTCGAGGACGGCCGCAGCATCCCGGCCGACATCGTGGTCGTCGGTGTGGGGGCCCGGCCGTGCGTCGAATGGCTGGCGGGATCCGGCGTCGAGCTCGACAACGGCGTGAAGTGCGGCGCCGACGGCCGCACCAGTCTCGCCGGGGTGGTCGCCGTCGGCGACTGCGCCAACTGGTACGACCCTCGCGCGGGCGCCCACCGCCGCGTCGAGCACTGGACCGGAGCGCGCGAGCGCCCCGACGCCGCCGTCGCCGTACTGCTCGCGGGCGGCGCGGTGGAGCCCGGAGTGCCCCGGCCGCCGTACTTCTGGTCCGACCAGTACGGCGTCAAGATCCAGTTCGCCGGGCACGCGGCCGGCGCCGACAGCGTGACGGTCGAGGAAGGCGCGGCGGACGACCGCAACGTCCTGGCCGTCTACCGGCGTGCCGGACATCCGGTCGCCGTGCTCGGGATGAACCAGCCCCGGCTGTTCACCCGCTGGCGCAAGCAGCTTGCCGCTCCGCTGTGAGTGCCGAGATGGGCTGTTGTCCTTCCGCGGCACCGTTGTGGCTGGTCGCTCCCCCACTCTCGACTTCGCTCGAGCGGGGGGACCCCCATCGCCGCGGAGCCGCATATCGATATGGCCCCGCGCCCCTTCACGGCGCTCCCCCATCCTCTCCCCGACGTCCTCCGAGGAGTGCATCGTGACCTCGACCAGCCTGCCGGACAGCCTGATCGCCACCCTCCCCGGCTCCTCCTACACGGATCCTGCGATCTTCACCCAGGAACAGGAGCGCATATTCGAGACCATGTGGTTCTGTGTGGCACGCGCCTCCGAACTGGCGAAGCCCGGCGCGTTCCGCACCGTCGACGTGGGCCGCGAGAGCATCCTCGTCACCCGCGCGCGGGACAACAGCGTCCGTGCCTACTTCAATGTGTGCCGGCACCGCGGCGCCAAGCTGTGCACGGAGGAGACCGGCGAGGTCAAGCGGGCCTTCCAATGCCCGTACCACGCCTGGACGTACGACCTGAACGGCAAGCTCGTCGCGGCGCCCAACCTCACCAAGATGCCCGACGTCGGACGCACCGAGTACGGCCTGGTGAGCGTCGCCGTGCGGGAATGGCTCGGCTACGTCTGGGTGTGCCTCGCGGAGAACCCGCCCTCCTTCGAGGAGGACGTCATCGGCGAGGTCGTCGCGCGGCTGGGCGACGTGGAGTCGATCGAGCGCTACGACATCGACAACCTCTCGATCGGCAAACGGATCGTCTACGACGTCAAGGCGAACTGGAAGCTCATCATCGAGAACTTCATGGAGTGCTACCACTGCGCCACCATCCATCCCGAACTCACCGAGGTGCTCCCCGAGTTCGCCGACGGATACGCCGCCCAGTACTACGTCGGCCACGGCGCCGAGTTCGGCGAGGAGGTGCAGGGCTTCACCGTCGACGGCTCCGAGGGCCTGGACCGCATCCCCGGGGTGGCGGACGACCAGGACCGCCGCTACTACGCGATCACCGTCAAGCCGCAGGTGTTCATCAACCTCGTCCCCGACCATGTGATCTTCCACCGGATGTACCCGGTGGCCGTCGACCGCACGATCGTCGAATGCGACTGGCTCTACCTCCCGCACGTCGTCGAGAGCGGGAAGGACGTCAGCCGGTCGGTGGAACTCTTCGACCGGGTCAATCGCCAGGACTTCGACGCGTGCGAGCGCACGCAGCCCGGAATGAGCTCCCGCATGTACGCCAAGGGCGGTGTGCTGGTGCCCAGCGAGCACCACATCGGCGCCTTCCACGACTGGGTGAGCGAGCGCCTGGGCAGCCGTCCGCAGTAGCCGGGCCGGCCCTGCTCAGCCCAGGTAGCCCATCCGGTGGCTGATCTCCTCGGCGCCCTTGAGCAGCACCGGGGAGAGCTCGTGCAGGCGCTCCTCGGTGAAGCGGTACGCGGGCCCGGAGGCGCTCAGTGCCGCGATGACCTCTCCGTCGCGGTTGCGAATCGGGGCGGCCATGGCGTGCAGGCCGATCTCCAACTCCTCCAAGGTCCACGCGTAGCCGCGCTCCCGGGCCTCGGCGAGGTTCCTCTCCAGCTTCGTCTTCGCGGTGATGGTGTGCGGGGTGACCTTCTTCAGCCCGGCCTCGCCCAGCAGCGCGGCGCGCTCCTTCGCGGGCAGGTGGGCCAGCAGGATCTTGCCGCTGGAGGTGGCGTGCAGCGGGGTCAGCTGACCGACCCAGTTGTGCGCGGTGACGGCGCCGGGGCCGCGCACCTGGTAGAGGTTGATCGCGTAGTGCTCCTGCATCACGGCGATGTTGACCGTCTCGCCGATCTCCTCGGCGAGGCGCTCGCAGACCGGGCGGCCCTGCTGGGTGATGTCGATGCGCCCCGTGACCGCGCCCGCCAGGCGTACGATGCCGAAGCCCAGGCGGTACTTGCCGCGCTCGCCCGCCTGCTCCACCAGCCCGCGTGACTCCAGGGCGCCGAGCAGACGGAACGCGGTGGACTTGTGAACGTCGATCTCGGCGGCCACCTCGCTGACGCCCGCCTCGCCGCGTTGGGCCAGGATCTCCAGGACGCTGATGGCGCGGTCGACGGACTGCACTCCGCCGGCCTGGGAATTCGATGGTTCGGTGTCTTGGCTGTGGTTGCTCACAGCAAAACTATACGCGTAGTAAACAACGCCACTGCAAGTAACGGCATCGAAACGAGGACCTTGCAAGTTGCGTCGTTCGCAACCTAGTGCGTATGGCGATACCGGTACTACCATGCCTCGCGTATCTACGGCGCGAGCGAGACGAGGCACCATGGCTCCCCTGCACTACGACTTCGTCATCGTCGGCGGCGGTTCGGCCGGCAGCGCACTGGCGAACAGACTCTCCGCGGATCCGGCCAACCGGGTCCTGGTCCTGGAGGCCGGCCGGTCCGACTACCCGTGGGACGTCTTCATCCACATGCCCGCGGCGCTGACCTACCCGATCGGCAGCCGGTTCTACGACTGGAAGTACGAGTCCGAGCCCGAGCCCCACATGGGCGGCCGGCGCGTCTACCACGCGCGCGGCAAGGTGCTCGGCGGCTCCAGCAGCATCAACGGCATGATCTTCCAGCGCGGCAACCCCATGGACTACGAGCGCTGGGCGGCCGACCCCGGCATGGAGGCCTGGGACTACGCTCACTGTCTGCCCTACTTCCGGCGCATGGAGAACTGTCTCGCGGCCGACCCGGACGACGAGTTCCGCGGCCATGACGGCCCTCTCGTCCTCGAACGCGGCCCGGCGACCAACCCGCTGTTCGGCGCCTTCCTCCAGGCCACCCAGGAGGCGGGCTACGCGCCCACGGACGACGTGAACGGCTACCGGCAGGAGGGCTTCGCCAAGTTCGACCGCAACGTCCACCGCGGACGGCGGCTGTCGGCCTCGAAGGCGTACCTCAAGCCCGTGAGGAAGCGCCCCAACCTCACCGTCACGACCCGCGCCCTCGTCACCCGCGTCCTGTTCGAGGGCAAGAAGGCCGTCGGCGTCGAGTACCGGCGCGGCAAGGGCGCCCTGACGCAGGTCCGCGCCAAGGAGGTCATCCTCTGCGGAGGCGCGATCAACTCCCCGCAGCTCCTCCAGCTCTCCGGGGTCGGCAACGCCGATGAGCTGCGTGCCCTCGGCATCGACGTCGTCCACGACCTGCCGGGCGTCGGCGAGAACATGCAGGACCACCTGGAGGTGTACATCCAGTACGCCTGCAAGCAGCCCGTCTCCATGCAGCCGTACATGGCGAAGTGGCGCGCCCCCTTCATCGGGCTGCAGTGGCTCTTCCGCAAGGGCCCCGCCGCGACCAACCACTTCGAGGCGGGCGGGTTCGCCCGCAGCAACGACGACGTGGACTACCCCAACCTGATGTTCCACTTCCTGCCGATCGCGGTCCGCTACGACGGCTCCTCGCCGGCCGGCGGCCACGGCTACCAGGTGCACGTGGGCCCCATGTACTCCGACGCCATCGGCTCGGTGAAGATCAAGAGCAAGGACCCGCGCGAGCACCCGGCCCTGCGCTTCAACTACCTCTCCACCGAGCAGGACCGCCGCGAGTGGGTCGAGGCGATCCGGGTGGCCCGCAAGCTCCTCAACCAGCCGGCGCTGGCCCCGTACAACGACGGAGAGATCTCGCCCGGCCCGAAGGTGGAGACGGACGAGGAGATCCTCGCCTGGGTCGCCAAGGAGGGCGAGACCGCTCTGCACCCGTCCTGCACCTGCAAGATGGGCACCGACGAGATGGCCGTCGTCGACCCGGCCGGCATGCGGGTGCACGGCGTGCAGGGGCTGCGCGTCGTGGACGCGTCGGTGATGCCGTACGTCACCAACGGCAACATCTACGCGCCGGTGATGATGATCGCCGAGAAGGCCGCCGACCTGATCCTCGGCAAGGAGCCGCTGCCCGCCTCCGAGGCCGCGTACTACCGCCACCGCGACGCCCGGCAGCAGGCCAGGTAGACCTTGGGCGGCGAAGCGCTGAGAACGCTGCTGCACGACGTCCGCTACGAGGTGCTGCCGGCGAAGACGACCGAGGACAAGGTCCTCGCCCATGTCCCGCGCGACGTCGTCGTCACCGTGACGGCGTCGCCGGTCAAGGGCCTGGAGCCGACCCTCGACCTCGCCGGGCGGCTCGCGGCGCACGGCTACCGCGTCGTCCCGCACGTGCCCGCGCGGCTGCTGCGGGACGACCGGCACCTGAAGGAGGTCGTCGACCGGCTCCGCGAGGCGGGCGTGGACGACGTCTTCGTCCCCGCGGGCGACGCGGACCCGCCGGCCGGCGCCTACGACGGCGCGCTCCCGGTGTTGCGCAGGCTGAGCGAGCTGGGCAGCCCCTTCGCCCGGGTCGGCGTCACCGGCTACCCCGAGAGCCATCCGCTCATCCACGACGACGTCACCGTCCAGGCCATGTGGGACAAGCGCGAGCACGCCACGTACATCGTGAGCAACCTCTGCTTCGACCCGCGCGTGCTGGGCGAGTGGATCGCCCGGATACGACGGCGGAACATCACCCTGCCCGTCCATGTCGGCGTCGCGGGGCCCGTACAGCGGGCCAAGCTGCTCGCGATGGCGACGAAGATCGGCGTGGGCGAGTCGACGCGCTTCCTGGCGAAGCACGCCTCATGGTTCCTCCGGTTCGCCACGCCAGGGGGCTACTCTCCCGAGAGGCTGCTGGAACGCGTCGGGCCGGCCCTCACAGCCCCTGCGGCAGACGTGCCCGGCCTGCACCTGTTCACCTTCAACCAGATCGCCGAGACGGAACGCTGGCGTCGCGCGCTCATGGACCGCCTCGCCGGCTGACGCCCAAGGCCGTGCCGAAGGAGAAAGGCCGTGGAGATACCGCCGCCGAGGCTGGTACGGGTGGCGTACGCGGCGCCCTGGGTCGTGCCGGCGGCGGCGGCCGTGGCATACGGCGCCGAGAACCCGGACGCGCTGTCATGGGGCGCCGCCGCGGTCGTCCTCGCTCTCAGCGCGACGCTCACCGTGCGCGGCCACCGGATCGGCGTCAGGTGCGAAGCCGACCGGCTGGTGGTGCGAGGGCTGCTGTGGACGCGGGCGATACCGCGGCAACGGATTCGGGCGGTCACGGACTTTCCCGCGGTCCGCTGGGAAACGGCGGCGGGGCGCGGCCGGTGGACGCCGGTCACGGCCTTCATGAGCGGCGCCGACGAGTTCGCTTCGCTGAGTGAGGCGAAGGCGCAGTGCGTGGCACGGCTGCGGAGCTGGGCTCGGCGCTCCGGGCACGGACGGGGCTGAGCCGGGCGTCCGCGCGCGAGGGCCGTGCACGAATACGTATGACGAAGCCGTGCACGAAGCCGTATACGAAGAGGGGCGGACCGGAGAGCCGGTCCGCCCCTCGGTTGTGCTGTGCTCAGCGGAAGACGACCGTGCGGTTGCCGTCCACCATCACCCGGCTCTCGCTGTGCCACTTCACGGCGTGGGCGAGCACCTGGGCCTCCACGTCCCGTCCGACCGCGACCAGGTCGCCCGAGTCGAGCGAGTGGTCCACCCTGACCACGTCCTGCTCGATGATCTGTCCCTCGTCCAGGTCCGGCGTCACATAGTGCGCCGTCGCGCCGACGAGCTTCACGCCGCGGGCGTAGGCCTGGTCGTAGGGTCGTGCGCCCTTGAAGCTGGGGAGGAAGGAGTGGTGGATGTTGATGGCACGGCCCTCGAGCTGCTTGCACAGGTCGTCGGAGAGGATCTGCATGTAGCGGGCCAGCACGACCAGGTCGATGTCCAGCTCGTCGACCAGCTCCATCAGGCGTGCCTCGGCCTCGGCCTTGGTGTCCTTCGTGACCGGGATGTGGTGGAAGGGAACGCCGTAGGTCTGCGCCAGTCCTTCGAAGTCCCGGTGGTTGGAGACGATCGCGGGGATGTCGATGTTGAGGGCGCCGGTGCGCCGGCGGAAGAGCAGGTCGTTGAGGCAGTGGCCGAATTTGGACACCATGATCAGTGTCCGGGTCGGGGTCGACGCCTCGCTGAGGGTCCAGGCGATGCGGTACGCCTCGGCCACCGGACCGAATCGGTAACGCAGAGTTTTCATGTCGGCGTCCGGATCGGAGACGGCGAAGTGGACCCTCATGAAGAAACGGCCCTCGAGTCGATCATCGAACTGCTGGCTCTCCAGGATGTTGCCCGAGTTCCTGACGATGAAGCCGCTCACCGCGTGCACCAGTCCGGCGCTGTCGGGACACGAAAGAGTGAGGACGTACTCGCGGCCAGAGTGCGAGCGAGGGGGCGTAGCGGACACAGCGGCCTCCGTTGATGCGTAATGCACAACATGGTGAGCGATACGCAACATGGTCGGCTCGGGGCCGCTTGCGGTCAAGGGTGGCGGCGCAAGTGCCGGCCTGACTGAAACGTCATCCGCCAACCTCTTGACGTAGCTCTACGGCATTCGTCATGGTGTTCCACCACAAGCAATTGAATGCATGATGCGCAACGCATTTCAGCTGAAGGGCTTGGCGCGTGGCAGACCTGTATATGGCTGGGCAGTGGCGGGACGCGGTCGCCGGAGGGCGCCGGGACATCCGCTGTCCCGCTGACGGCACGCTCACCGCGACCGTCTCCGAAGGGACCCGAACCGACACCGAGGCGGCGATCGCCGCGGCCCGCCGTGCCTTCGACGAGGGCCCCTGGCCGCGCACCCCCGAGCGGGAGCGCGGCGCGCTCCTGCTGCGCACCGCCGACGTCATCGAGCGCGACGCCAAGGAATTCGCCCGCGCCGAGTCGCTGGACACCGGCAAACGGCTGGTGGAGAGCGAGTACGACATCGCCGACGTCGTCTCCTGCTTCCGATACTACGGCGGGCTGGGCGGCACCGACGCCGGGCGCGTGATCGACACCGGCCGTGACGACGCCGTCAGCCGCGTCGTCTACGAGCCGATCGGCGTATGCGCTCTGATCACCCCCTGGAACTACCCGCTGCTGCAAGCCAGTTGGAAGGTCGCTCCGGCGCTCCTGGCGGGCAACACGATCGTCCTCAAACCCAGCGAGCTCACCCCCTCCACCTCGATCCTGCTGATGCGGGCGCTGGCGGAGGCCGGGCTCCCGGCCGGCGCCGCCAACCTCGTCCTGGGCGCCGGGCCCGAGGCGGGCGCCCCGCTCTCCGAGGACCCGGCCGTCGACATGGTCTCCTTCACCGGCGGCCTGGAGACCGGCAAGCGGATCATGGCCACGGCCGCCGCGACCGTGAAGAAGGTCGCGTTGGAGCTCGGCGGCAAGAACCCCAACGTGATCTTCGCCGACGCCGACTTCGAGACGGCCGTGGACTTCGCGCTCACCGCCGTCTTCCTGCACTCGGGCCAGGTCTGCTCGGCCGGCGCCCGCCTGATCGTCGAGGACTCCCTGCACGACCGGCTCGTCGACGAGATCGTGCGCCGGGCCCGGCAGATCCGGCTCGGCGGCCCCTTCGACCCCGACGCCGAGACCGGAGCGCTGATCTCCGCGCAGCACCTGGCCAAGGTCGAGGCGTACGTCGCGGCCGGCCTCGCCGAGGGCGCCGTACTGCGCTGTGGCGGCGCACGGCCCGACGACCCGGCCCTCGCGGAGGGCCACTACTACCCGCCGACCGTCCTCGACGAGTGCCGGCAGGACATGCGCGTGGTGCACGAGGAGTCCTTCGGGCCCGTGCTCACCGTGGAGCGCTTCACCGACGAGGACGACGCCGTCCGCATCGCGAACGACACCGAGTACGGGCTCGCCGGAGCCGTCTGGACCCAGGACGCGGGCAAGGCCCAGCGAGTCGCCCGGCGGCTGCGCCACGGCACGGTGTGGATCAACGACTACCACCCCTATGTGCCGCAAGCGGAATGGGGCGGCTTCGGCCACTCGGGTGTGGGCCGGGAGCTGGGACCGGCGGGCCTGAACGAGTACCGAGAACCCAAGCACATCTGGCAGAACATCCAACCCCGGCCGCAACACTGGTTCCGCGGCTGAACGCCGAAAAGAGGTCGATCGTGACCCCCACGCAGACCGAGGTGTCGCCGCGGAGCGGCATTCCTCAGGATTCGGACGGTACTCCGGTCATATCCGTGCGCCGGCTGTGGAAGGTGTTCGGGCCGAAGGCCGACCGGGTCCCGGACTCCGAGGAGCTGTGCGGCCTCACCCGCCGTGAGCTCATGGACCGCACCGGATGCACCGCCGCCGTACGCGACGTGAACTTCGACGTCCGCAAGGGCGAGGTCTTCGTCGTCATGGGCCTGTCCGGCTCCGGCAAGTCCACGCTGGTGCGATGTCTGACCCGGCTGATCGAACCCACCGCCGGCGAGCTCGTCTTCGAGGGTGAGGACATCCGCGACGCGGACGCCAAACGCCTGCGCGACCTCAGGCGCCGCAAGTTCTCCATGGTCTTCCAGCACTTCGGGCTGCTGCCGCACCGCCGGGTCGTCGACAACGTGGCCTTCGGCCTGGAGATCCGCGGCATGAGCAGGGCCGAACGCGCCAAGCGCGCCCTGGAGGTCGTCGAACTGGTCGGCCTCTCCGGCTACGAGAACTCCTACCCCGACCAGCTCTCCGGCGGCATGCAGCAGCGCGTGGGCCTCGCCCGGGCGCTGGCAGGCGACCCGGACGTCCTCTTCTTCGACGAGCCGTTCTCCGCGCTCGACCCGCTGATCCGCCGCGACATGCAGCACGAGGTCATCCGGCTGCACCACGAGGTCGGCAAGACGATGGTGTTCATCACCCACGACCTCTCCGAGGCCCTCAAGCTGGGCGACCGCATCCTGATCATGCGGGACGGCAAGATGGTCCAGTGCGGCACCGGCGACGAACTGGTCGGCGCCCCCGCGGACGACTACGTCCGCGAGTTCGTCAAGGACGTGCCGCGCGGCGACGTGCTCACCCTGCGATGGATCATGCGCGCCCCGGAGGACGGCGACGCCCTGGACGGTCCCGAGCTGGGCCCGGACGTCGTGGTGAAGGAGGCCACCCGGGCGGTACTGGCGGCCGACAAGCCGGTCAAGGTCGTCGAGGACGGCAAGCTGCTCGGCATCGTCGGCGACGAGGAGATCCTCGCGGTGGTCGCCGGGCAGGAAGGCGGCGCGTGATGACCGTCGCCATGGAGAAACCCGAGAAAACAGAGGCGGTGGAGCCGGTCGCGCCCGTCAAGCGGGTGCGCAAGGTCGGCCGGCCCGTGCTGATCGCCGCGATCCTCGTGGTCTGGCTGGTGCTGTTCGCCGTCCTGCGCGGCAAGCAGACCCTGTCCCTGGCGGTGGCCGATCTGACCGGCCTGCACCGATGGATCAACGACTTCAACGACTCCGTCGGCGCCAACCGCAACTCCAACCCGCTCTTCCTGTACTTCTTCAACGAGATCCGGCTGGTCATCGACAACCTGGTGACCTTCGTCCAGCACCTGATCTCCCAGCCGTCCGGGGGCCGCCCGGTCCCGCAGATCGGCTGGCTCGGCGTCGTCGGCCTGGCGGGCTACGTCTCCTGGGCCCTGGGCAACTGGAAGGTCGCCCTGCTGGCCGTGGCGGGCTTCACCTTCTTCGGGCTGCAGGGGCTGTGGCAGGAGAGCATGGACACCCTGGCGCTCATCCTGTGCGCGGTGTTCGTGGCCCTGCTGTTCGCGATCCCGCTCGGGGTGTGGGCCGGTCTCTCGGACCGGTTCAACCGGCTCATGACGCCCTTCCTGGACTTCATGCAGACGATGCCGACCTTCGTCTACCTGGCGCCGCTGACCCTGTTCTTCCTCATCGGCGGCGCGTCCGCCACCATCGCCACCGTGATCTACGCGGCCCCGCCGACGATCCGTATCACCGCGCACGCCATCCGCAACGTCTCCAAGACGACGGTCGAGGCGGCCGACTCCCTCGGCGCCACGCGCCGACAGTCGCTGCTGAAGGTCCTGCTGCCGATGTCCAAGCGGACCGTGGTGATGGGCGTCAACCAGACCATCATGGCCGCCCTGGCCATGGTGACCATCGCGGCCCTGATCAACGCGCCGGGCCTCGGCGTGAACGTCCTGCAGGCACTGCAGTCGCTGGACGTCGGCACGGCCTTCAACGCGGGCCTGGCCATCGTGATCATGGCGATCGTGCTGGACCGGGTCACGACCGCGGCCAGCGCACGCGAGGAGAACGCCAGGAACGCGGGGCACGACTTCGCGAAGTGGCGGCGACCTCTGCTCGGCGTGGGCGCCGTGGTCACGGTGGTCCTGATCTACCTCTCGCACACCTACCTGTGGGCGGCCGACTTCCCCGGCGACGGCGCTGTCGGCAGCCACATCGCGAGCGCCACGGACACCGCGACCAACTGGGTGCAGGACAACCTGTCGGGCCTGACCAACGCCTTTCGCGACGCCCTCACCAACGGCCTGCTCAACCCGTTCCAGACACTGCTCACGGACTCCCCCTGGTGGCTCGTCGGCGCGGTGCTGGTCGCCCTGGCAGTGGTTCTCGGCGGCTGGAAGGCCGGGATCACCACGGCCGTGTGCGTAGGCCTGCTGGTCGCCACCGGCGTGTGGTCGGACGCCATGACGACGATGGCCTCGACGCTCGTCGCGACGGTGCTGGTGATGATCCTCGGCATCGTCTTCGGGGTGTGGATGGGCCGCAGTGCGATGGCCGACCGCATGATCCGGCCCACCTTGGACGCGGCCCAGGTCATGCCTCCGTTCGTCTATCTCGTGCCGTTCCTCGCGTTGTTCGGCGCCACCCGCTTCACCGCCATCGTCGCCGCGATCGTCTACGGGGCGCCCGTCGCCATGAAGATCATCGCCGACGGGATCCGGGCCGTGCCCGAGGCCACCGTCGAGGCGGCCACCTCCGCCGGGTGCAACACCTGGCAGATCATCACCAAGGTCCAACTGCCGATGTCACGCAGTGCCCTGACGCTCGCCACCAACCAGGGCCTGATCTACGTGCTGTCGATGGTTGTTGTGGGCGGCCTGGTAGGAGCAGGGGCCCTCGGCTACGACGTCGTGGCCGGATTCTCGCAGGGAGAGCTGTACGGCAAGGGGCTGGCGGCAGGACTCGCCATCGTACTGCTCGGAGTCATGTTCGACCGGATCACTCAGGCCGCGGCGCGACGCGCGGGCGCTTAAAGGAGCAGGACACCATGGCAAGACACTGGCGAGCCGGCGCGGCCGGCCTGGCCGTACTCGGCCTCACCATGACCGCCTGCGGCGGCGCGAAGGTCGGCGACACCTCCTCGGGTTCGAACAGCGCGGGCAGCTCCGGCAAGTGCGGCACGTTCAACCTCGCGGTCAACCCCTGGGTGGGCTACGAGGCCGACGCGGCGGTCGTCGCGTACGTCGCACAGCACAACCTCGGCTGCACGGTCAACAAGAAGAACCTGAAGGAGGAGATCGCCTGGCAGGGCTTCGGCACCGGCGAGGTCGACGCGGTCCTGGAGAACTGGGGCCACGCCGACCTGGTGAAGAAGTACATCGACCAGCAGAAGACCGCCGTGGACGCCGGCCAGACCGGCAACAAGGGCATCATCGGCTGGTACGTGCCGCCGTGGCTGGCCAAGGCGCACCCCGACATCCTCGACTACAAGAACCTCGACAAGTACGCCTCGAAGTTCAAGACGTCCGAGTCGGGCGGCAAGGGCCAGCTCCTGGACGGCGACCCGTCGTACGTCACCAACGACGCGGCGCTGGTGAAGAACCTGAACCTGGACTTCAAGGTGGTGTACGCGGGCAGTGAGGCCGCCCTCATCACGGCCTTCCGCGACGCCGAGAAGAACAAGAAGTGGGTGATCGGCTATTTCTACGAGCCGCAGTGGTTCCTGTCCGAGGTCCCGCTGAAGAAGGTCAGCCTGCCCGCCTACAAGACGGGCTGTGACACCGACGCGGCGAAGGTCGCCTGCGACTACCCCGTCTACGACCTGAACAAGATCGTCAGCACGAAGTTCGCCAAGTCGGGCAGCCCCGCCTACAACCTGGTGAAGAACTTCAACTGGACGAACGAGGACCAGAACACCGTCGCCAAGTACATCGCGCAGGACAAGCTGTCCGACGACGCGGCGGCCAAGAAGTGGGTCGAGGCCAACAAGGACAAGGTGGACGCCTGGCTCAAGTAGCCGAGTCCCCGGGCCGGTCGAACATGCCCGGCGGGCGGTGCGCACACGTGTGCACCGCCCGCCGGGCATCGCCGTGTCCGGGGCGTGTTCCGGCCCGTGTTCCGTCCCGTTTTCCGACGTCACGGACCCCTTGACACCGCTCCTCGACGACAGGCACATTGAGTTGCGCAGCCTGAAGCATGTTGCGCAGAAAGCAACTCAATCGGTTTTGATTCCGGAGGTGCGGCGATGGCGGGACCCCGAGTGGTGATCATCGGAGCGGGCGTCGTGGGAGCGGCGCTCGCGGACGAGATCTCCGCGCGCGGCTGGACCGAAGTGACCGTGGTCGACCAGGGCCCGCTGCCCGCCACCGGGGGCTCGTCGTCACACGCCCCGGGCCTGGTCTTCCAGACGAACTCCTCCAAGACCATGACCGAGCTGGCCCGCTACACCGTCGAGAAGCTCTGCTCCCTCGACGTCGACGGCAAGCCCTGCTTCCTGCAGGTCGGCGGACTCGAAGTGGCGACCACCCCCGAGCGCCTCACGGAACTGCACCGCCGCCACGGCTGGATCACCGCCTGGGGCATCGAGGCCCGTCTCCTGAGCGCCGACGAATGCGTCGAGCAGCACCCGCTGGTCAACCGCGACCGGGTCCTCGGCGGCCTCCTGATCCCCACCGACGGCCTCGCCAAGGCCGTCCTCGCCGTCGAGGCGCAGATCCGCCGGGCCACCGAGCGCGGCGTGACGTTTCTGGCCCGCCACGAGGTCCTCGACGTCCAGCAGGCCGACGGCCGAGTCACCGGCGTCCTCACCGACCAGGGCGAGATCGCGGCCGACATCGTCGTGTGCTGCGCCGGCATCTGGGGACCGAAGATCGCTCGCATGGTCGGCATGAACCTGCCGCTCACCCCGCTCGCCCACCAGCTCGCCTGGACCGGCCCGGTGCCGGCCCTCGCGGGCCAGACCGAGGAGGCGGTGCGCCCGATCCTGCGCCACCAGGACGCCGACCTCTACTACCGCGACCGCTTCGACGGCATCGGCATCGGCTACTACGGCCACCGCCCGATGCCCATCACCGCCGACGAGATCCTCTCCGTCGACGAGGCCGCCGACATGCCCTCGGTCCTGAAGTTCACCGAGGAGGACTTCGAACCCGCCTGGACCGAGACGCAGTCCCTCCTCCCCGCCACGCAGGAGGCGAAGGTCGAGGAAGGCATCAACGGCCTGTTCTCCTTCACCACCGACAACTTCCCGCTGCTCGGCGAGTCGAGGGACGTCAAGGGCTTCTGGGTCGCCGAGGCCGTCTGGGTCACGCACTCCGCGGGCGTCGGCCGGGCGATGGCCGAATGGCTGGTCGACGGCTACTGCTCGTCCTTCGACCTGCACGAGTGCGACGTCAACCGCTTCGAGCAGCACCAGCTCTCCCCGGAGTACGTGCTGGCCCGCGACTGCCAGAACTTCGTCGAGGTCTACGACATCCTCCACCCGCTCCAGCCGTCCGGGAAGCCGCGCCCGATCCGCACGAGCCCCTTCCACGACCGCCAGCAGGAGCACGGCGCGTTCTTCCTGGAGGCGAACGGCTGGGAGCGCCCGCAGTGGTACGAGGCCAACGCGGGCCTGGTCGAAGGCCGCAACATCCCCACGCCCAACGACTGGGCCGCGCAGTACTGGTCGCCCATCGTCGGCGCCGAGGCGCAGGCCACCCGCGAGACCGTCGCGATGTACGACATGACGGCCCTCAAGCGGCTGGAGGTGGCCGGCCCCGGCGCCGCCGACTTCCTGGAGGGCCTCACCACCAGCAAGGTCGCCAAGTCCGTCGGCTCGGTGACGTACACCCTGCTCCTCGACCACGACGGCGGCATCCGCAGCGACGTCACCGTCGCCCGCCTCGCCCACGACCTCTTCCAGGTCGGCGCCAACGGCAACCTGGACCTCGACTGGTTCACCCGCCGCCTCCCCGCCGACGGCACGGTCCAGGTCCGCGACATCACCCCCGGCACCTGCTGCATCGGCCTGTGGGGCCCGCTCGCCCGCAAGGTCCTGCAGCCCCTCACGGACGAGGACTTCTCGGCCGACGGCCTGAAGTACTTCCGCGCCAAACGCGCCCACATCGGCAGCGTCCCGGTGACGGCGATGCGCCTGTCGTACGTCGGCGAACTCGGCTGGGAGCTGTACACCACCGCCGACCTCGGCCGGAAGCTGTGGGACACCCTGTGGCAGGCGGCCCAGCCGCTGGGCGGCGTCATCGCCGGCCGCGGCGCCTTCAACAGCCTCCGCCTGGAGAAGGGCTACCGCTCCTTCGGCACCGACATGACCTACGAGCACGACCCCTACGAGGCCGGCGTCGGCTTCGCCGTCAAGCTCGACAAGGGCGACTTCATCGGCAAGCCGGCACTGGAGCGCCGCAAGGCCGAAGCACGGCGCAAGCTCACCTGCCTCACGATCGAGGACCCCCGGTCGGTGGTGCTGGGCAAGGAGCCCGTGTACGACGGCGACCGCGCGGTCGGGTACGTCACCAGCGCCGCCTACGGCTACACGATCGGCAAGGGCATCGCGTACGCGTGGCTCCCGGCGGAACTCGCCACCCCCGGCAGCACCCTGCACATCGGCTACTTCGACCGGCGCATCGAGGCGGTCGTCGCCGAGGAGCCCCTGTTCGACCCGTCCATGTCCCGCCTCCGTGGCTGACCGTGAGGGAGAGGCACCGCCAGTGAGCGCACAACTCCTCGACGGCAAGGCGACCGCCGCCGACATCCGCCGCGAACTCGCCGAGCGGGTCGCCAAGCTGACCGCCACCGGCGGCCGGCCGCCGGGGCTCGGCACCGTCCTGGTCGGAGACGATCCCGGCAGTCACGCCTACGTCGCAGGCAAGCACCGCGACTGTGCGCAGGTCGGCATCGCCTCCCTGCGCCGCGACCTGCCCGCCGACGCCACCCAACAGCAGGTCGAGGACGTCATCGACGAACTCAACGCCGACCCCGCCTGCACCGGCTACATCGTGCAACTCCCGCTGCCGCGCCACCTGGACGCGAACGCCGTGCTGGAACGCATGGACCCGGCCAAGGACGCCGACGGCCTGCACCCCGTCAACCTCGGCCGGCTCGTCCTCGGCGAAGAGGCCCCGCTGCCCTGCACCCCACGCGGCATCGTCGAACTGCTCCGCCGGTACGACGTGCCGATCGCCGGCGCGCGGGTGTGCGTGATCGGCCGGGGCATCACGGTCGGCCGCCCCATCGGCCTGCTGCTGACCCGCCGTTCGGAGAACGCCACCGTCACCCTGTGCCACACCGGCACCAAGGGCCTGGCCTGGCACGTGCGCGAGGCGGACATCGTCGTCGCGGCCGCCGGCTCACCCGGACTGATCACCGGCGACATGCTCCGCCCGGGCGCCGCCGTCCTCGACGTCGGCATCACCCGCACCGACAGCGGGCTCGTCGGCGACGTACACCCGGGCGCGACGCAGGTCGCCGGGTGGGTCGCGCCGATGCCCGGAGGCGTGGGCCCCATGACGCGGGCGATGCTCCTCGCCAACGTCGTCGAGGCCGCCGAGAGGAACGCGAGCGCCGTATGAACCTGTGGCGCACACCCGAGCCGAAGCGGGCGTAGGACGTCGTCGTGGGCGGCGGCGGACACGGTCTGGCCACCGCCCACTACCTGGCGAAGAACCACGGCATCACCAACGTGGCCGTGCTGGAGAGGGGCTCCGCCTCGAACCGGCCGGCTCGACCGACCCGCCTCCGGGTGATCACTGGGAGTCGCGGCCCTGGTCGATCAGCAGGCGCACGAAGTCGGTGACGGGCCCGACGATGTCGAGGTCCTGGTCGAGCACCCACTGCAACTGGAGCCCGTTGAGCACGGCGTGGAAGAGGACCGCCGCGCTCTCGGGGCTGACACCCTCGCGCAGCCTGCTGCGCGCGGCCTCGTCGTGGAACCCCCCGGCGAACTCGGCGCGCCCGCGTTCGTAGCGTTCGGCGAAGTAGGTGTGGGCGGGATGTTCCGGCCGTGAAGCCGCGGCGGCGAGCTCGATCCACAGGCGCATCAGCTCCGGCGCCCTCTGGTGGTGGCGGATGAGTTCGCCGAGGTAGGGGGCGAGCTGATCCAGGCTGTCCACCTGTGCCAGACCCTGCTGCCACTCCTGCGCGTCGCGGTCGGCGAGTACCTCGGCGAGGAGCTCGTCCTTGTTGCGGAAGTGATGCAGGAGGCCCGCGTGGGTGATGCCGGCCCGATCGGCGATGTCGCGCAGGGAGGCTTTGGCGTAGCCGTTCTCGGCGAAACTGTCGCGTGCCGCCCGTACGATCTCCGCCTTGCGGGCGGGTGTCCTGGCGTACGGCCCACGTGCCTTTGCCTGACTCACGGTGCGCTCCCTCTCCTCGACGACGCCACCATCAAAACTTACCAGCGGTAGGGATTCGAGGCGTCGACTCGACCCATTGCGTTTCGGCCAGGGTTGTTCATAAGCTTTCCACTTGGTAGGGGTTGAAACGTTTCAATACCTACTTGTCCAGTGGAAAGGAATCTGAGCCGTGGCCGAGGACAACAGAAGTGCAGTGAGCCGCCGACACATGCTCGGCGTCATGACGGCCGCGGCAGCCGGGGCCGCGCTGCCCCTCGCCGCCGCGCCGAACGCCGGGGCGGCGAGCGCGACGACATCGGGCGGGCCCGCTTCCGCACCCGCGGACCTGCAGGTCAACTCGCGGGTCGCCCCGCTGGGCACGCAGACCGCGCCGGCGTTCAGCTGGGTGCCTCCGGTGGCCAGACAGACCGCGTACGAGATCCAGGTCGGCACCAAGGCCGGCCGGGCCGACGTCTGGCGCAGCGGCAAGGTGGCCGGTGCGAACAGCACCGAGGCGCCCTACGGCGGCGGCGCGCTGCGTTCGGAGCAGGCGTACTTCTGGCGGGTGCGGACCTGGGACGACCAGGGCGCACCCGGCCCCTGGAGCGAACCGGCGCTGTGGGAGACCGGCCTGCTGAAGGGCGAGAAGGACTGGTCGGGCGCGCGGTGGATCGGCGGCCGCGACACACAGGACCACGACTGGCAGGACCTGACCGCGACCGTCGTCTTCCGCGGCGGCGCCGACCCGACGAGCGGCCTGGCTCTGCTGCTGCGCGCCGAACCCATCGGGAAGACCTGGGGCGAGGGCCTGAACTGGACCGTCCGGCAGAGCGGCGACGACATGCAACTGGTCATGAGGACCAGCCACTACGCCGGCAACACCTGGGTGGACGACGGCGCCTCCGAGCCGGACTGGGGCGTCGACCACTACGACCCCCAGAGCGAGACCAACCCCACTGCCGCGGGCACCCGCAGCGTCCCGGTCGGCACGGTCACCCTCCCCGCCGCCACCGGCCTGACCAAGGACACCTGGGCCGCCCGCGACCACACCGTGCAGGTCGCCGCCCACGGTCTCACCGTGACCACCACCGTCAACGGCGTCGAGGTCGACAGCCGTACGCTCACCGGCGACCAGATCCGCCGCCACGGCAGCTTCGGCTTCGCCGGCGGCACCAGCGCCACCGTCCGCAGCGTCAAGGTGACCGGCGCCGGCGCCCGCGACTTCTCCGTCGACCTGACCACGGGAGCCAACCCCTTCGAGAACGGCATCGGCACCCTGGCCGGTCTGACCTTCCCGCCGAAGAACCCCTACATCCCGTCCAAGAACAGCGTGCTGCCGATCGCCAACCCGGCCCCGGTGCTGCGCCGCGCGTTCACCCTGCCCACAGGCCGCCGTATCGCCAAGGCCCGGCTGCACCTGAGCGCCGCGGGCAACGTCACCTTCACCGTCAACGGCGACCCGATCACCGTCGACGGCGAGCAGGCGAACCCCGGCCGGACCAACGTCCCCCGCCTGCTCACCGACCAGAGCACCTACGACCGCACGGTCCTCTACGACACCTTCGACGTCACCGGGCTGCTGGAGGCCGGCGGGCCGAACGTGCTCGCCGCCGAACTCGGACGCGGCTGGTACGGCCTGACCACGCCCCAGGAGTGGTACTGGCAGCTCGCGCCCTACACCGGTCAGCCCCGCCTGCGCGCGAAGCTCGTCGTGACGTACGCCGACGGCTCCGCCACCACACTCGTCACCGACCAGAACTGGCTCACCGCGGACGGGCCCACGACGTTCGACTCCGTCTACTCGGGCGAGAAGTACGACGCCCGCCGGGCGGAGGAGTTGGGGGAGTGGCGCTCGCCCGGCTACCGCGGCGGCCGCGACTGGCGTCCGGCCACCGTGCTGATCCCGCCCGGCAGTTGCTCCGGCCCATCGCCCCAGCACCACGGCGCGCTCCCCGCCACGACCGTCCCCGCCGGCTTCAAGCCCGCCGTCCTGCGCGCCCACGAGGCGGAGCCGGTACTGGTCGGCCGGACGCTCAGCCCGGTCTCGATCACCGAGACGGCGCCCGGATCGGGAACCTGGGTTCTGGACTACGGCCAGATCCTGACGGGCTTCGTCCGCCTGCAGCTCACCGGCGCCCGCCCCGACAAGGAAGGCGTCACCCTGCGCATCCGCGGCGGCAACCGCATCGTCGGCGGCGACGGCACGGCCGCCTCCCCGCTCTCCGTGGAGGAGGAGAACTTCCAGCACGACGCCAACCTCCAGACGCACTACTACACCCTCGGCCGGCGGCCGACGCAGACCTGGGAACAGCAGTTCAGCCACTTCGGGTTCCGCTACCTGGAAGTGATGAACCTCGAGGCGGTCCTCGGGCGAGCCCCCGACCTCACCCGTGACGCGTACGTACTGACCGTCGACGTCGCCCGCACCGGCTTCGCCCGCACCGGCGCCTTCACCACCGACAACGCCCTCCTCAACCGCCTTCAGCGCAACCTGGAGTGGGCCGAGCAGAACAACCTGGTGCAGAAGCCCACCGACACCCCCTCCCGGGAGAAGAACGGCTGGACCGGCGACGCCATGGCCAGCTCCGAGTCGCAGTCCCTCACCTGGGACGTCAACGCCGTCCTCACCAACTACCTGCGCCACTTCCCCGACACACAGATCTCCACCGGCCAACTGCCCATGTTCGTCCCCATCGCCAAGGGCGGCTACGGCTACGACCACACCCCCGGCTGGAACGCCGCGTGGAAGGCGGTGCCGGCCTGGGACTCGGCGTACTTCGTCATCCCGAAGGAGCTGTACGCGTACTACGGCAACAGCAGCCTGTTCGCCGAGCTCTACGACCACCAGGACACGCTGCTGAAGTACTACGAGACCCTGTTCACCCCGGAGAACGGCTACACGTTCGAGGCCTCGCTCGGCGCCTACTCCGGAGCCGAGGCCCCCGGCAGCAACGCCGTCATCAGCCTCGCCTTCTACATCCACTTCTGCGACTACATGGACGAGGTGGGCCGCAGGCTCGGCCGCACCGAACGCGCCGCCCACTACGCGGAGTTGGCGCGCACGCTGCGCAGGGCGTTCATCGCCAACCACTGGGACGCCTCCCAGGGGCACTTCACCCACGGCAGCATCTCCAGCGAGAACGCCCTGGCCATCGCCTTCGACCTGGTTCCCGGATCGGATCTGAGCCCTGACGACCCGCGCCACCTGGCGGGCGCCAAGACCCTCGCGGAGAACAAGAAGGCCCTGGCCAAGCTGCTGGCCGACCGCATCGTGGCGGCGGACCAGCACATCCAGAACGACATGTACGGCTCCCGCTACGAGTTCGACATCCTCAGCGAGTACGGCTACACGGACATCGCCCTCAAGGCCGTCACCCAGACCGGCGTGCCCGGCTACGTTTACCAGATCGCCAAGGGCGCCACCTCGCTGTGGGAGCAGTGGACCGACCGGCTCTCGGTCGACCACCACTACCGCTCCAACGTGGCGACCTGGTTCTACCAGGGCCTGGCCGGCATCAAGCCGACGGCGACGGCGTACGCATCACTGCGGATCCGCCCGTACATCCCCTCGGCCGCGGTCAACAGCCGCGTCCCGAAGGACACGCAGGACATCGACCTGGCGCCGGCGACCCTCGACCATGTCAGCGCCTCGATCGACACCGTGCGCGGCAGGGTGTCCTCGCAGTGGCGCCGTCGGCCCGACGGCAGGATCGACCTCGCGGTGACCGTCCCGTACAACACCGACGCCGAGATCTGGGTCCCCACCCAGGACAAGCCCGTCACCGCGCCCCGGGGCGCCGTCTTCGTCCGGGACGATGCCTCGGGCGGGGCGGCCTACAAGGTCTACCGCGCCCGGGCGGGCTCGTACCGCTTCAACGCCGGGTGACCTGAACGCCGGGCGTCAGGTGCTGCCGGGTCCTCGATGCGAGGGCCCCGGCGGTGCCGTGCGGGCGGGAGGTCGGATCCGGCGCGCAGTCAGATCCAGGAGGGCGGTGTCAGATCCAGGTGGGCACGTGCGCCTCGGCGTGGCGGGCGCCGAAGCCGCCGTGGCATGAGCTGGGCCGGCTGGAGTTCGAGGGGCACGCCACCGCCCAGGACGCCGTCCGCCGCAAGGTCGGGCAGCTGCGCGAGGCTCAGGACGCCGGGCTCCTGGACCCCGCCTGGGATCCGACCGACATCATCGTCCTCCTCAACCAGATCGCCATGGCCTGGGCGGGCCGGCTCGATCTCGTGGACGCGGCCGCCGACCAGGTCCGCGACCCCTCCCCGGCGGCCCGGCGCGCCGCCGTCGTCGCGGCCGTCCAGCGCCTCTCCCCGCCACCGCCGGCGACACCGGCGTGGGCCCCTCCGGCAGCGGCGGAGCGTTGCCGGCCCGCCTTCCCGCCCGGGGTCTGTCCGGCGGGGGCGGGCCGGGTGAGGGATGCCTCATGGATTCCTTGCGCAAAGGAGTGGACCCCCGGGCTCGTCCGGGCCGATCGTGGGCGACATGAACGATCACCGCACGGCACCTGTCGATCCTGCCGGATCCACCGATGAAGAGGCCGCGGAGGTTCGCCGTTTCTGGGGTCGGCTCGGTCTTCCCGGGCTGGTCGACGTGCACACGCACTTCATGCCCGAGCGCGTCCTGCGCAAGGTCTGGGGCTACTTCGACGCGCTCGGATCGCTGACCGGCGGACTCGAGTGGCCGATCACCTACCGGCAGGAGGAGGCGGAACGAACCGCCACGCTCCGGGAGTTCGGCGTGCGGGCCTTCACCGCGATGCTGTACCCGCACAAGCCCGGCATGGCCCGGTGGCTGAACGGCTGGGCCGCCGACTTCGCCCGCCGCACCCCTGACTGTCTGCACACCGCCACCCTCTACCCCGAGCCGGGCGTCGAGGCGTACGTCCGAGAGGCCGTCGAGGAGGGCGCGCGCGTCTTCAAGGCGCATGTGCAGGTGGGGGCGTACGACCCGGCCGACGAACTCCTGCAGCAGACATGGGGGCTGCTGGCCGAGGCCGGGATCCCGGTGGTGATCCACTGCGGCTCCGGGCCCGCGCCCGGCAAGCACACCGGCCCCGAGCCGATCGCGCAGGTGCTGGCGAGGCACCCCCGGTTGCGGCTGATCGTCGCGCACATGGGGATGGGCGAGTACGAGGAGTTCCTCACCCTCGCCGAGCGGTACGCGCAGGTGCGGCTGGACACGACGATGGCCTTCACCGACTTCACCGAGCGGCTCATGCCGTTCCCCCGCCGGGCCCTGCCCCGGCTGACCGGCCTCGGCGACCGCGTCCTGCTCGGCTCCGACTTCCCCAACCTCCCCTATCCGTACCTGCACCAGCTCCATGCCCTGGAACGCCTGGGTCTCGGGGACGAATGGCTGCGGGCGGTGTGCCACGACAACGCGGCAAAGCTCTTCGGACTGGGCGAGGGCGGGGCGTAGTACCGGCGAAGGAGTGGACGGCCGGACGAGTACCGCGGTTTCAGTAGTCGGTCCTCCAGATACGGGAGGCGACAGTGACCGTAGCCGCAGGACGACGGGAGGGCCCTCTCCAGGACAGCCTGTTCGGGGTAAGCGAGAGCAGATGTGGAGTTCCCTGACGTGGCTGACTTTCTGTATCGACTGGGCCGTCTGGCCTTCCGGCGGCGAGGTTATGTCGCCCTGATGTGGCTGGCCGTGCTGACGGCCGTCGGGCTGGGCGCCCTGCAGGCGCCGGGAAACTGGGCGCCCGGGACCGCGCCCAACTCGTCGTCATCGCCTACCAGACCGGACTCGTGCGGCCCACATCGCCACGGCCCTGAGCCGACGTCAGGATCTCCAGGCCGGCCGCCGCGTCGGCGCCGCCGAGTCGGCCGCCGGGTAGGTCCGGGAAGGGCCCCAGCCGACGGGCCGGTTGGGCGGCGCCGAGGCGAGACAGGAATCGTCGAGGGGGCCACGCACAGTCGCTGTCAGGGCACCTCGGGTCCGCGGTACTCGCTCATCGCGTCGATGAGCCAGCGCGCCAGGTAGTCGGCGAACGAGGACCGCGGGAAGAGCCGATACGTCGGCGTGTCGTCGACCTGCCAGAGCAGTACCGCGACCGGTCCCACCGTGGTCGACACCGCCCGGCCGGGTCCGAAGGCCCGGGGGTGGAGGTCCAGCGGGCAGCCCTTCTCCAGCACCTGCCGGGCGGCCGGGCCGCTCAGCTCCAGTGTGGTGCGGTTCGCCGAGACGTCCACGACCGAGCCCGCATCCGCTCCGAGCGCCTCCCGCAACTCGGCGGCCACAGACGCCTCTTCGGCCTGGGACAGCACGAGCCACTCGTCGGGACCGAGCCACACCACCGTATGGGGGCCGGACGCGCTGGTGTGGCCGCACTGCCGGGGGAGTGGCGCCCCGAGGGTCTTCTCGATGCGGTCGGCCCCTTCGGACGCGGGGTCGACGCGCACGTTCACCATGGAGACGAACGACCACTCGGTCAGCTCGACGCCCCGGGCGCCGGTGACCGTGGCGGCCCGCATCCGCTCCTGAAGATGTGCCACGGGGCTGGTGCGCAGGGCCACCGGGCCCGCGCCCGCGTCGATCGTCGGCTCAGCCATCTCGCCTGGTCCCTTCGGGGTCGTAGAGGACGAAGTCGGTCACCTCGACGGGCACCAGGTCCTCGCCCACGGGGGCGAGCAGGGTCTCGCCGATCCTTGCCCGCCCGTCGGCCACGAGGGCGAGGGCGAAGGGGCGGCCCAGGGCCGGGCTGTGGTAGCTGGAGGTGACGTGGCCGAGCATCGGCACCGGCCCGGCCTCGGGAGTGAGGGCCACGTCCGGCGCGACGAGCTGGGCGCCCTCGGGCAGCCGGGTCGTGCGGTCGGCCGGCAGCAGGCCGACCAGTTGCTTGCGGTCGGTACGGGAGGTGTCGGCGCGGGCGTAGGACCGCTTGCCGATGAAGTCCTTCTGCTTCGACACCACCCAGGACATGCCCGCGTCCTGCGGGGTGACGGTGCCGTCGGTGTCCTGGCCGACGATGATGTAGCCCTTCTCGGCCCGCAGGACGTGCATGGTCTCGGTGCCGTACGGGGTGATGTCGTAGGGGCGGCCGATCGCGTACACCTCCTCCCAGACCGCCAGGCCGTACCAGGCGGAGACGTTGATCTCGTAGGCGAGTTCCCCGGAGAAGGAGATCCGGCAGATGCGGGCCGGGACGCCGGAGGCCAGGGTGGTCTCGCGGAAGGCCATGAACGGGAAGGCCTCGGCGGACAGGTCGACGTCGGGCGCGAGATGGGCGACCACCTCGCGCGACTGAGGCCCGACCACGGCGATCGTCGACCACTGCTCGGTCACCGAGGTGCAGTGGACGTCGAGTTCGGGCCACTCGGTCTGCAGCCACTCCTCCAGCCAGTCCAGGACACGGGCGGCGCCGCCGGTCGTCGTGGTCATGAAGTAGCGGTCCTCGTCGAGGCGCAGCGTCACACCGTCGTCGAAGATCATGCCGTCGGGCTTGCACATGACGCCGTAGCGGGCCGTGCCGGGCTTGAGCTTCTTGAAGGCGTTGGTGTAGATCCGGTTGAGGAACTCGCCCGCGTCCGCGCCCCGGATCTCGATCTTGCCGAGGGTGGAGGCGTCCATGAACGCCACCCCCTCACGGGCCGCCCGGCACTCGCGGGCCACGGCCGCGTCCATGTCCTCGCCGGGCTCCGGGTAGTACCAGGGGCGCTTCCACTGCCCCACGTCCTCGAACTCCGCGCCGTGGGCCACATGCCAGCTGTGAACGGAGGTGGTGCGTTCGGGATCGAACAGGTCGCCGCGCTCACGCCCGGCCAGGGCCGCGAAAGCCACCGGCGTGTAGGGCGCCCGGTAGGCCGTCGTGCCGATCTCTCCGGGCGAGGCGCCCGCGCCGAGGGCCTCGGCGATCACACCGATCGCGTTGACACCGGACGTCTTGCCCTGGTCACCCGCGGTGCCGAGCGAGGTGTAGCGCTTGACGTGCTCGACACCCCGCATGCCCGCGCCGGTCGAGCGCCAGACGTCGGCGACGGTGACGTCGCGCTGCAGGTCGACGAAGTGGGTGTCCCAGCCGCCGGGTTCGCCGTCGGGGGCGGGCGCCAGCCACAGGGCCCGCGTCGGGCCGGCCGAGACCCGCGCGACCTCGGCGGGCACGGCCACCGGGAACCCGGCGTCGCTCGCGGCGCGGGCGCCGGCCCGCGCTCCTTCGGCCCGGCAGCCGTCGAGGTCGTACGTCCCGCGCGCCCCACCGACGACCTGCTGGTTCCGCACGGTCCCGTCGGGGACGAAGGCGACCAGGTCCTCGTCCCAGCGCAGCTTTCCCTGGCGCTGGCTGTGCAGGTGCACCACCGGGCTCCAGCCGCCCGACACGGCGAGCAGGTCGCAGTCGAACGACTGTGACTCACCGGCGAGTCGACCGCTCGCGTCGAGAGCCTGGACGGTGACGCCGGTGAGCCGGCCGTCCCCCGCGGTGTCGACCACCGTGCTGCCCGTCAGCACCCGCACTCCGGTCGCGACGGCGACCTCGGCGGCCCGGTGGGTCAGTTCGGGGCGCGCGTCCACGACGGCGGCGATGTCGATCCCGGCGGAGTGGAGATCGGCGACCGTGTCGTAGGCGCTGTCGTTGGTCGTGCTCACCACGGCCCGCGAACCCGGCGCCACGGCATACCGGTTGAGGTACGTGCGCACGGCCGCGGCGAGCATCACCCCGGGCCGGTCGTTGCCGGCGAAGACCAGCGGACGCTCGTGCGCACCGGTCGCCAGGACGACCTGCCGGGCCCGGATGTGCCACAGCCGCTGCCGCGAGACGCCCTCCACAGCGGCGACTCCGAGATGGTCGGTGCGCCGCTGGAGGGCCAGCACGTAGTTGTCGTCGTACGACCCGAAAGCCGTGGTGCGTTGCAGCACGACGACCTCGGGGGCGATGTCGAGCGCCGCACGGACGTCGGCGATCCACTCGGCGTCGGAGTGCAGTGAACCGCCGGGCTCCGGCTGGTCGTCGACGAGGATCACGCGGGCGCCGGAACCGGCGGCAGCGGCGGCGGCAGCGAGCCCGGCCGGTCCGGCGCCGACGACCAGGACGTCGGTGTGCACGTACTTCTTGTCGTAGACGGCGGGGTCGGGGGTCGGGTCGAGCCGGCCCATCCCGGACAGGGTGGTGGCGGACAGGCCGTCGTACAGCTCCACCGTCGTCGCCGGGAGCATGCCCTCCGAGCACGAACCGTCGAGCTGCACCAAGGCGTTGGGCTCCTCGACGCCCGCGGTCACGATGCCGCGCGGGCGGCCGCGGTAGAGCGACGGGGCGACCTCGACGACCCCGTTGGCCAGCATCGCCGAGGCGACGGTGTCGCCGGGGTGCCCGGTCAGCTTCCGTCCGTCGACGGTGAACCGCAGCACGGTGCCGCGGTCGACGCGGCCGCCTTGCCGGAGCCGGAAGCGCTGGTCGGTCATCGGTTCCCTCCGGCCTGGGGCAGTACGGGGCGCGGCTCGTCGAGCCGGTAGGAGCTCAGCACCTGGTAGGTGACGGTGTCGCGCAGGACGTTGAACCAACGGCGGCAGCCGATGCTGTGCATCCACCGCTCGGCGAAGGGGCCCTTGGGGTTGTCGCGGTAGAAGACGTACTCGGCCCACTGCTCGTCGGTGAGGTCGGCGGGCGTCTCCGGGTAGGGGACATGGGCCTGTCCGCCGTAGTGGTACTCGGTCTCGTCCCGGGGACCGCACCACGGGCAGGTGATCAGCAGCATGGCGTTCTCCTCAATCCCTCAGTGGGCCACGGCTGCTGCGCCGTGCTCGTCGATCAGCGCGCCCGTCGCGAAGCGTTCCAGGGCGAAGGGGGCGTTCAGGGGATGCGGCTCGCCCGTGGCGATGGTGTGCGCGAAGGTCCAGCCGGCGGCCGGGGTGGCCTTGAACCCGCCGGTCCCCCAGCCGCAGTTGACGTAGAGGTTCTCGACGGGGGTCGTGCCGATGACGGGGGAGGCGTCGGGGGTGACGTCGACGATGCCGCCCCAGGTCCGCAGCACGTGCGCGCGGGCGAAGACGGGGAACAGCTCGATGGCGGCGGCCATCTGCTGCTCGATCACATGGAAGGAGCCGCGCTGCCCGTAGCCGTTGTAGGAGTCGACGCCCGCGCCCATCACCAGCTCGCCCTTGTGGGCCTGGGAGACGTAGACGTGCACGTGGTTGGACATGACGACCGTCGGGTGCACCGGCTCGTGCAGCTCGGAGACCAGCGCCTGGAGCGGATGCGACTGCACCGGCAGCCGGACGCCCGCCCGCTCTGCCAGCACGCTGCTGTGCCCGGCGGCCGCGAGGCCGACCCGGCCGGCGTGGATGCGGCCGCGGTTGGTCTCGACGCCCACGACCCGGTCGCCGTCCTTGAGGAAGCCGGTGACCTCGCAGCCCTGGATCAGGTCCACGCCCATCTCGTCGGCCCGGCGGGCCAGCGCCCAGGCGACGTGGTCGTGCTTGGCGATGCCGGCCCGCGGCTGGAAGGTGCCGCCGAGGACCGGATACCGGGTGCGGGACGAGACGTTGAGGATGGGGCAGACCTTGGCGACCTCGTCCGGTTCGAGCCACTCGGCGTCGACCCCGTTGAGACGGTTGGCGCCCACGCGGCGCATGCCCTCGCGGACGTCCTGGAGGGTGTGCGCGAGGTTGAGGACACCGCGCTGGCTGAACAGGAAGTCGTAGTCCAGCTCCTCCGGAAGCCGCTCCCACAGCTTGAGTGCGTGCTCGTAGATCGCCGCGCTCTCGTCCCACAGGTAGTTGGAGCGGATGATCGTGGTGTTGCGGGCCATGTTGCCGCCGGCCAGCCAGCCCTTCTCCAGCACGGCCACGTTGGTGATGCCGTGGTTCTTGGCGAGGTAGTAGGCGGTGGCCAGGCCGTGGCCGCCCGCGCCGACGATGACGACGTCGTACGAGGATCGCGGCTCGGGGTTGCGCCAGAGCCAGTCCGGATGCTCCGGCAGCGGCTTGGTCGTCATGCCGCGTCTCCGTTCAGGTGGGACCGGTGGGGCAGGTGGGACCGGTGGGGCAGGTGAGGCAGCTGGGGATAGAGGGGGAACGCGTCGGCGAGCTTCTCGACCCGGTCGCGCAGCAGGCCCGCGCGCTCGCCGTCGAGCTGCTCCTCCTTCAGCGCCTGGGCGATGATGTCGGCGACCTCCCGGAACTCCGCCTCGCCGAAGCCCCGGGTGGCCAGGGCGGGGGTGCCGATCCGCAGCCCCGAGGAGACCATCGGCGGGCGTGGGTCGAACGGCACCGCGTTGCGGTTGACGGTGATGCCGATGCTGTGCAGCCGGTCCTCGGCCTGCTGCCCGTCGAGCGCGGAGTTCCGCAGGTCGACGAGGACCAGGTGGACCTCGGTGCCGCCGGTCAGCACCGTGATGCCGGCCTCCGCCACGTCGTCGGCCAGCAGCCGCCCGGCGAGGATGCGGGCGCCGTCCAGAGTGCGCTGCTGGCGCGCCTTGAACTCCTCGCTCGACGCCACCTTGAAGGCCACCGCCTTCGCCGCGACGACGTGCTCCAGCGGGCCGCCCTGCTGGCCCGGGAAGACCGCGGAGTTGATCTTCTTGGCCAGGTCGGCGCGGCTGAGGATCACTCCGCCGCGCGGGCCGCCGAGGGTCTTGTGCGTGGTGGTCGTCACGACGTCGGCGTACGGCACCGGGCTCGGGTGGAGCCCTGCGGCCACCAGACCGGCGAAGTGCGCCATGTCCACCATCAGGTACGCCCCCACCGCGTCGGCGATCCGCCGGAACGCGGCGAAGTCCAGCTGCCGCGGGTACGCTGACCAGCCCGCGACGATCAGCTTGGGCCGGTGGGCGAGGGCGAGCTGCTCGACCTCGTCCATGTCGATGCGCATGTCGGACTCGCGCACGTGGTACGGCACGACGTTGTACAGCTTGCCGGAGAAATTGATGCGCATGCCGTGGGTCAGGTGCCCACCGTGTGCGAGGTCGAGGCCGAGGATCGTGTCGCCGGGCTGGAGCAGCGCGAACATCGCGGCCGCGTTGGCCTGGGCGCCCGAGTGGGGCTGCACGTTCGCGGCCTCGGCGCCGAACAGGTCCTTCACCCGGGCGATGGCCAACTGCTCGATGACGTCGACGTGTTCGCAGCCGCCGTAGTAGCGGCGGCCCGGGTAGCCCTCGGCGTACTTGTTGGTCAGGACCGAGCCCTGGGCCTCCATGACGGCGGCCGGGGCGAAGTTCTCCGAGGCGATCATCTCGAGGGTGGACTGCTGGCGGTGCAGCTCGGCGGCCACCGCGGTGGCGACATCCGGGTCGAGCTCGCTGAGCGGGAGGGAGAGGGAGGAGCCGACCGTGGTGATCGACGGGGTCGTTGCCATCTGCACACCATCCTGGGAGTCAACTGAAGAGCAACTGATATATCAACCTCTGAGGTAAGGTATGGGAGCTCGCTGGGACCAGTCAAGGGGGCTTCATGCAGCAGATGGCGACCGAGCAGCCCGGGGGCGAGGAGCTGTCCCTCGCCGAACGCGCCTACCGCGCCGTCCGCGACCGGCTCGTCATGCTGGAGATCCGCCCGGGCGCGCCGATCAACGAGGACCAGCTGGCGCAGTCCCTCGGCGTCGGGCGGACGCCGGTGCGCGAGGCCCTCAAGCGACTCCAGTACGAGCGCCTCATCGCGACCTACCCCCGACGCGGCACCTTCGCCACCGACGTCAACATCACCGACCTGGCCCATATCTCCGAGGTGCGCCAGGAACTGGAACCCCTGGCCGCCGCCCAGGCGGCGCGCCGCGCCACGGCCGCGGACCGGGCGACGCTGACGGACCTCCTGCGGGAGCTGCAGAGCGCAGGCTCCCGGCAGCAGGACGCCGCCGAGCTGATGCACCTGGACCTCCAGGTCCACCGCGCGATCTACGCCGCCACGCACAATCCCTACCTGGAGGACACCCTCGTCCGCCACGACAACCTGGCCACCCGCATCTGGTGCCTGTTCGTCGACCGTCTGACCGACATGGCCGGCCACATCGAAGAGCACGGCCCGTTGATCGAGGCGATCGTCGCCGGCGACCCCGACAAGGCGGCCCGGCTCGCCCGCAGTCACGTCGAGGGCTTCGAACAGGCCATTCGCGCAGCCATCTGAAGAGCGAGGCCGCCCCGCACCGTGGGGACCGCCGGTGGAGCGCCGCGGTCAGCGCCGGTCAGTGGCGCCGCGGGGCGGCCGTGTCGTCTGGCCTGGCTCGATCTGCTGGCCCACGAGTCTCGCGTAGTGACCGGCTCGCCGAAGCAGCTCGTGATGGTTGCCCTGCTCCACGATGGTTCCCTGGTCGAGTACCAGGATGGTGTCGGCGTCGCGGATCGTGCTCAAGCGGTGCGCGATCATGATCTGGGTACAGGCGAGAGTGCGCAGGTTCTCCGCGACTTTCCGCTCGGTCTCGACGTCCAGATGACTTGTGGCCTCGTCGAGCATGAGGATGGAAGGTCTGTGCGCGATCGCTCGCGCTATGGCCAGCCGTTGCCGCTGACCGCCGGACAGGGCGCTCCCACCCTCGGAGACGAAGGTGTCGTACTGCATGGGCATGGTCATGATGTCGTCATGGATGGCAGCCAACCCGGCGGCCGCGACGGCTCGCTCGCGCTCGATCGACGGGTTACTGAGGGTGATGTTGGACAGTACCGACCCGCTGAACAGGGCGCTCTCCTGCAGGACGACGCCGAACTGACGTCTCAGGTCCTGCCAGTTGACGTCCCGCAGCGAGACGCCGTCGTAGAAGATGTCCCCCTCTGTGGGGACGTAGAGTCCGAGCAGGAGCTTCCCCAGCGTGCTCTTGCCCGAGCCGGAGAGCCCGACGATCGCGCTGCGACCAGTGGTCGAAGGCCTGCGCTTCTGCGCCGGCCGCTTTCAGCGTCCCGATGCCGACGATCGCTTCGCCCAGATACCGTTCCTAGGGACTGAGCGGGTCGTCACGTCCTGTTGCCAGGGCTTGTGCTCAGCCGGGCGCCCCGAACGGTGTTGGGCGTCCTGGTCTGCCGCGTTCGCTCCGCGTCCGGGCGGCACGGATCGTGTCCGTGGTCCGGGGATGCGGGGGCGGCTTCCCTCACGCCCCGGGACCCCCGGTCGGGCCTGGACGCTCCGATGCCCCACCGCATCACTCCGGTGCTGTGGGGGCGGTGTCGTCCGTCGCCGGATCGGGTGTCCCAGGGCGCGTCTTCCGATCGCCACGGCGGCCGCGTCGTGGCGGGTGGTCTTCCTGGTCGTGGTGGTGAGGGGTTTCTGCCAGTGCTGGGCGCCCCACCGGGAGGTGTAGGCCGGGTCCACGGCGACGACCGTGATGCCGAGTTCGACGGCCATGGCGACGAGGCGGGCGCGGAGTCTGGCCACGGGCATGCCGGAGATCAGCTTGCGGAACTGTTTGCGGCGGCCGTGCTTCTCGCGGGTGGTCTCGGCGGTGAAGTCCAGGTCCTCGACCGCGATCGCCAGGCCGTGGCGTTTCGCCCAGTGCAGCAGGCGGATGAGGGCGTGGCGGACCTGGGCGTCGCGGTATTCGGCGGTGCCGGTGAGGTCGTAGTCGAACCGGCGGGGCTCGCCGACGGGGTTGCCGTGTTGGTCCAGGCGCCAGGCGGCCAGGTGATCGGCGTTGGTGTCCACGCCGACCAGACCGTTCGCGCGGGCCCTGGCCAGCGGGACGGTCAGCACCGGCGGGATCGTCCAGGACGCGGTGAGGTACCAGCGACCCCGCTGGACGTCTTCGTGGATGCGGTAGGCGACGGCCCGGTTCGCGGCCACCCGGTCGCGCCACTGCTCACCCCGGTGCGCAAAGCACACGCGGGCGGCGAGGACGTA
>NZ_JBITCT010000045.1:0-90776 GCF_044453465.1 Streptomyces sp. NPDC051677 | reverse complement strand
GCACCCCGCTACGACGTCGGTAAAACCGTCAAACGCCCCGAGACCCTCAAGGCCATCGGAAAGCCCGGAAGATCTTGGTAGATAAAGAACAAGCTTGGCCTTCTCGCCGAAACCGGCCTGGATCTCCTCGGCGTTGGTGAAGGCGGCGATCCGGTAGCCCGCGAAGGCGTTCGCGCCGTCCTCCCGCACGGCGGCCAGGAGCGCGGCCGGGGCGTGGCAGACGACGCCCAGCGGCCTGCCCGACGCGAGCGCGTCGATCAGAAGACGGCCGGAGACCGCGTCGACGGCCAAATCCTCCATCGGGCCGTGCCCGCCGGGGTAGAAGACGGCCGCGTAGTCGCCGAGGTCCACGTCCTCCAGGCGGATCGGCTGCCGCAGCTCGGTCATGGCGGCGAGTGTGGCGGCGACCCGGTCGGCGCCCTCCTGCCCGCCGTTGACCTCGGCGGCGAGGCTGCCCTTGTCCACCGTGGGGACGACGCCGCCGGGCGTGGCGACGACGATCTCGTGACCGGCCGCCCGGAACGCCTCGTAGGGTGCGACGGCCTCCTCGGCCCAGAAGCCGGTGGGGTGCTGGGTGCCGTCGGCGAGCGTCCAGTGGTCGGCGCCGGTCATCACGAAGAGGATCTTGGCCATGGGGATGCTCCTGGTGTGTGAGGGGTGGGGTGTACGGGGGTGTACGAAGCCCTGCGTCTTTGAACCTAAGCCCTCCGAAGCCCGCGAGATGCACGGGGTCGCGCCTCTTCACCGGCGCGGACCGGATGTACGGAGATCCGCGAGACGGTCATGGGCGCACTTTCGGGGCCCCGGGGCCCCGAACATGATCGCGCCGATCCGGGGCAGACGCACTTCCGACGACAGGTGTCCACATCGATGGAGGTGTCTGCCGCTATGCGCGCGAAGGTGTTGGAGCGGTTTCCTGCGGGAGCTCCGCGCGGATCGTGGCCGGCGGAGGAGTACGCGGCGCGCCGGAGGGCGGAGGGGGAGCCCGCCACCGTGGTCATGGACCTGAAGTCGGACGCGTTCCTCGTCGTGGTCCCGGCATCCGACGAGGACTGACCGGGCCGGGGATCAGGCCTTGGTCCCGCGTTCGTGCTCCAGGTCTCGGACGGTCTCGCGCAACGCGGGCTGTGAAGGGCGCAGTTCCTCGGGGGCCCGCCTTGACTGCCGTCGCCGACGGCTGCCACGATCGACGGCATGACGATGCGACTGGACCTCACGCGGCGACGCCATGTCGACCTCGCGCGTGTCTCCAGCGCCTCCTGTCGCGCCGCGGCCTGATCCCCTCCACGCGATCCGCCGCGCTTTTCGCTTTCCCCGCCTGAATTCATCGCGCCAGCGCACCGCGGCGGTGCTACGTCCCCCGGCCTTGCGCACCCCTTGAACCCGGCGTGCCCGAAAACGATCCGCACCGGCACCCGCAAGATCGCCGCCGCGCCTTCGCCTGCTCCAGGATCTTCGATCGGAGACCCCCGCATGTCCCTCGTCTTCCACTGGTTCCTCCCCACCAACGGCGACAGCCGCCATGTCGTCGGCGGCGGCCACGGCACCCCCGCCACCGCCTCCGGACGGGACCGGCCGCCGACGGTCGCCTACCTGAGCCAGATCGCCCGCGCCGCGGAGGACCTCGGTTTCGTGGGCGCGCTCACCCCGACCGGAGCCTGGTGCGAGGACGCGTGGCTGACGACCGCGATGGTCAGCCAGCACACCGAGCGGCTGAAGTTCCTGGTCGCGTTCCGGCCCGGCTTCGTCTCACCGACGCTCGCCGCGCAGATGGCGTCCACCTTCCAGCGGCAGACCGGCGGACGGCTCCTGCTCAATGTGGTCACCGGCGGCGAGAGCCACGAGCAGCGGGCCTACGGCGACTTCCTGGACAAGGACGAACGCTATCGCCGTACCGGTGAATTCCTGGAGATCGTAAGGGAGTTGTGGGAGGGCAAGACCGTCGACCTGAAGGGCGAGCACCTCCGGGTGGAGGACGCGAAGCTGGCCCGGGTGCCGGATCCGGTGCCCGAGGTGTACTTCGGGGGGTCTTCGCCGATCGCCGGTGAGGTCGCCGCGCAGCACGTCGACGTCTACCTCACCTGGGGCGAGCCGCCGGCGCAGGTCGCCGAGAAGATCGCCTGGATCCGGGAGCTCGCGGCGAAGCAGGGGCGGACCCTGCGGTTCGGGATCAGACTGCACGTCATCACCCGGGACACCTCCCAGGAAGCGTGGGCGGAGGCGGACCGGCTGCTCGCCGGGTTCGACGCGGAGACCGTGCGGTCCGTCCAGGCCGGGTTGGCGCGCAGCGAGTCCGAGGGACAGCAGCGGATGCTCGCGCTGCACGCCGGGAGCCGGGACGAGCTGGAGATCCATCCCAACCTGTGGGCCGGGATCGGGCTGGTGCGCGGTGGTGCGGGGACCGCGCTGGTGGGGAGTCACGAGGAGGTGGCCGAGCGGATCAAGGAGTATGCGGCGCTGGGGATTTCGGAGTTCGTGCTGTCCGGGTATCCGCATCTCGAGGAGGCCTACTGGTTCGGGGAGGGAGTGCTGCCGCGGCTCGCTGCACTGGGCTTGTGGCGGCACCCGTCCCGACCCTAGAGGCCGACGGCCAGGGCGTTCAGATGCGCCCGGCGTGACTCCTGGGTCTGGGCCTGGACCAGGAGGAACAGCGATTCCCTCGCCAGGCGTTGGGCCTTGTGCGTCAGGAGCATCGAGCGGCCGCCGCCCGCCACCACCGCCGCGGTGGTCGCCGCCTGCATCACCTCGTAGGCCTGGGTCCTGAGCGCCAGACGTTCTGCCAGGTGCTCGTGGGGCGCCGCGTCGTCGGCCACGGCGTAGGCGCGGCGGCGCACGTCCGTGAGGCGGGCGCGCAGCGGGGGCGCCGTGTCCTCGTCCAGGAGGGTCAGGGCCGCCTCCGCGATGCCGAAGACGGCCGGGTTGGCGTTCACCGTCTTGAGTCGGTCCGTCGACGTCCAGCGGTCGTGCGGGGTGCGCAGGGCGACCGCCTCCTCCGGGAGCCAGAGGCCGTCCAGCTCCAGGGAGACCGTGCGGGCCGCGGTGAGGGCGGCCAGGCGCATCGGGGCCGACGCCCGCAGACCCGGCTGTTCCCGCGCCTGCGCGAAGGCGAACAGGGCCTCGTCGGCGTCGGTGACCCCGGCGAGGAGCATCACGTCGTTCAGACCCCACCCCGTGTACCAGGGGACGGTGCCGTCGAATCGCCAGCCGCCCCGCTCCCGGGTGACCCGGACGGGGACGCGCGGGTACGCCCGCAGGTGCGCGTACGCCACCCCGGACAGCAGCTCACCGGTCGCCAGCCGGCCCAGCAGACGCTCACGCACCGGGCCCTCGCTCCTGGCCAGGGTGAGCACCGGAGTGTGGTGCTGCGTCTGCACGAACCAGGTCGAGCAGCACGCCCCGGACAGGATCTCCGCCGTCTCGCGCACGACCGCGCCGGGAGCCGCGGCCCCGCCGTACTCCGTCGGCGCGTTCAGCCCGAGCAGACCCGAGCGCCTGATCTCCGTCAGATGGCCGACCGGTACCGTCCCCTGGTCGACCTGTTCCGCGTGCGGCGCGAGGAGGCCGTCGGCGAGACTGCGGGCGCGGGCGACGAGGGGGTGCGGTGCGGTCATGGGGAAGATTCTTTCCCGTTTCGCGGTGTGGGGTGTCGATCCGGGGGACCGCTGTTCGTGTAGGAGGTGACACAACGGCACGAAGCCAAGGAGGACGTCATGAAGTACTACCTGCTCAGCGTGGTCCAGCCGACCGGCGGTGAGCCGCCCGCCGCCGACGAGATGGCCGAGATCGTGCGCCGGGTGGAGGCCCACAACGACGAACTGCGAGCCGCCGGGGCCTGGGTCTTCGCCGGCGGTCTGCACGGACCGGAGACGGCCACCCTGCTGCGCCCCAAGGACGGCGACGTGCTCGTCACCGACGGGCCGTACGCCGAGGGCAAGGAGTACCTGGGAGGCCTGTCCGTGATCCGGGCCGCCGACCTGGACGAGGCCCTGGAATGGGGCAGGAAGGCCGCCCTCGCCATCACCCTCCCCGTCGAGGTGCGCCCGTTCGTGGACACGCACTGAAACCGGACGCGCCGTGATGAGCGATCCCGTCGACGTCGAGGCCGTCTTCAGAGCGGAGTACGGCCGGGCCGTCGCCGTCCTCGTCCGCTCCCTCGGCGACATCGACCTCGCCGAGGAAGCGGTCCAGGACGCGTTCACCACGGCCGTGGTGCGCTGGCCGCAGACCGGTGTGCCGCCGAGCCCGGCCGGCTGGATCATCACCACCGCCCGCAACCGGGCCGTCGACCGGCTGCGCCGCGAGTCCACCCGGGACGCCCGGCACGCCGAGGCCGCCCTCCTGTACGCCGCCGACCCGCCCGTGGAGGAGGGCCCCGTGCGCGACGACCGGCTCCGTCTGATCTTCACCTGCTGCCACCCCGCGCTCGCCGCGCAGGCGCAGGTCGCCCTCACCCTGCGCCTCCTCGGCGGACTCAGCACCGCGCAGATCGCCCGCGCCTTCCTCGTCCCTGAGCCGACCATGGCCCAGCGCCTGGTCCGCGCCAAGGCGAAGATCCGGGACGCGCGCATCCCGTACCGCGTGCCGCGCGACGCCGATCTGCCCGACCGGCTCAAGGGGGTGCTCGCCGTCGTCTACCTGATCTTCAACCAGGGGTACGAGGGCGACGACGGCCTGTGTGCGGAAGCCGTACGCCTCGGGCGGCTCCTCGTCGAGCTGATGCCGGACGAGCCCGAGGCCCTCGGCCTGCTGGCGTTGATGCTGCTCGTCGAGTCCCGCCGGACGGCACGCGAGGACGCCGACGGCACGCTCGTACCGCTGCCCGAGCAGGACCGCGGGCGGTGGGACCGGGAGCTGATCGCCGAGGGGCAGTCGCTCGTCCGCCGCTGCCTGCGCCGCAACCGGCCCGGGCCGTATCAGATCCAGGCCGCGGTCCAGGCCGTCCACAGCGACGCGCCGACCGGCGCCGCCACCGACTGGCGACAGATCCTGCGCCTGTACGACCAGCTCATGGAACTCGCCCCGAGCCCGGTCGTGGCCCTGAACCGGACGGTCGCCGTGGCCGAGACGGAGGGACCGCGCCGGGCCCTCGATCTCGTCGACGCGCTGGACCTCGACGGCTACCACGTCTGGCACGCCGTCCGCGCCGACCTGCTGCGCCGCCTCGACCGCCGTGCCGAGGCCGCCCAGGCCTACGAGGCGGCCCGCGCGCTGAGCGAGAGCCCGGCGGAACGCGCCTTCCTCGACCGGCGCGGACACGAACTCGGGGCCGGCGGACGGGCCGGGTGAGAGGGACCGGGTGAGAGGGGCCGCCGGCTCGGGAATGTATTTTGGTCCATGAATGGTTGGCATATACACCGAGCTGACCGCTCGCCCCGAGAACCCAGGGCCGCAAGGCCCGCGCACCCCAGCGAGGCACCGTGACCACCGCCGCCACCCCCGCACAGCCCGCCGACGTCGTCGCCCGACTGCGCCGCACGTTCCGCACCGGCCGCACCAAGTCCCTCGCCTGGCGCACGGACCAGCTGCGCCGCCTGCGCGCGATGCTCACGGAGCAGGGCGCCGACCTGGCCGCCGCCCTCCACGCCGACCTGGGCAAGAGCTCCACCGAGGCCTACCGCACCGAGATCGACTTCACGGTCCGGGAGATCGACCACACCCTCGATCACCTTCAGGAGTGGCTGCGCCCCGAGTCCGCGCCCGTACCGGCCCACCTCGGAGCCGACGCCACCGCCTGGACGCAGTACGACCCGCTCGGCGTCGTCCTCGTCATCGCGCCCTGGAACTATCCCGCCCAGCTGCTGCTCGCCCCGCTGGTCGGCGCCCTCGCCGCCGGCAACGCGGTGGTCGTGAAGCCCAGCGAGCTCGCGCCCGCCACCTCCGCCGCCCTGGCCCGCCTGCTGCCTGCCCACCTCGACACCGAGGCGGTCGCCGTCGTCGAGGGCGGGGTGCCGGAGACCACCGCCCTGCTGGCCGAGCGCTTCGACCACATCTTCTACACCGGCAACGGCGCCGTCGGCCGTATCGTCCTGCGCGCCGCCGCCGAGCACCTCACCCCGGTCACCCTCGAACTCGGCGGCAAGTCCCCGGCGTTCGTCGACCGGGACGCCGATCTCGCCGTCGTCGCCGACCGGTTGGCCCGCGGCAAGTTCCTCAACGCGGGGCAGACCTGCGTGGCGCCCGACTACGTCCTCACCGACCCGGAGACGGCGGCTGCCCTCGAACCCCTGCTGACGCGCGCGGTCGAGGCGGCCTACGGGACGGACCCGCAGGCCTCCGCCGAGTACGGCCGCATCATCAACGAACGCCACTTCGACCGGCTCGCCGGGCTGCTCGGCTCCGGCCGGATCGTGGTCGGCGGCGGCAACGACCGTACGGACAAGTACATCGCGCCGACGGTCCTCGCCGATGTCGACCCCACGTCGCCCGTCATGCGCGAGGAGATCTTCGGCCCGATCCTGCCGATCGTGACCGTCGACGGTCTGGACGAGGCGATCGCCTTCATCAACGACCGCGACAAGCCCCTCGCCCTGTACGTCTTCACCGGCTCCGACGACACCCGCGGCCGCATCGCCGCCGAGACCTCCTCCGGCGGCCTCGGCTACGGGCTGCCCCTCGCCCATCTCACCGTCTCCGACCTGCCGTTCGGCGGCGTCGGCGAGAGCGGGATGGGCAGCTACCACGGGCGCTACTCCATCGAGACGTTCAGCCACCGCAAGGCGGTGCTGGAGAAGCCGCTGGGCTGAGCAGGCCCAGGACGGCCGGCGGCGGGCGGAAGGCGGAAGCGGACAGGAGCGGACAGGAGCGGGCTGAAGTAGCCCGCCAAGTGGCAGCTGGGGAACGGGTATTAGCCCGGAAGGGCACGGTCCGTAGTTCGAAACGGCCAATTCCAGCGGACTTTCGAAGCCGGCATGCACGAAACGCCCTCGCCGGACGCCGTGGAGGCAGAAGGTGTAACCGTCGCCTTCCGGGGCTCCTGAGCCCCGTACAGCCAGCGGAAGGACCGAAGGGTCCGTGAACGACCAGTTCGAACAGCTCGCCCGCGACGTGGCGTTGTCCCTGCTCGCCCTCCGGGTCTTCGGACCCGCAGCCGTCACCCTCGCCCGCCGGTTCGTCGCCGCTCTCGTGCGGGTCGGCGTCCGTGAGATGGACCACCGGCTCCCGGGGGGAGATCGGTGACGCAGGAGGAGCTGCGTCCCGCTGGAAACCCACGGGCGCCGGAGAAGCTGCCGTTGGACTTCACCGCCTTCCACCAGATGCACCGCCCGGTCTACGTCCGCGAGGCAGAGCGCTGTCTGCGCTGCCGCGCCGACGCCGAGGAGGCCGTGGACGAGGCGTTCGTCCAACTCGCCCGGGAGTGGCCGCAGATACTGCGCGCCGCGAACCCCGCCGCCTACGCCTGGCGGGTGATGAAGAACCGCGTCATCGACCACGCCCGGGCCCGTGGCCGGCGCGCCACGCTCATGGACACCGCCGTCTTCGAGACGGTCACCCTGCAGGGCGCCGAGGACGCCTTCGAGGTGATCGAGCAGAACCTGCGGATGTTCCACGCGATCTCCACCCTCCCCGAGCGCCAGCGGGACGTCATCCGGCTGCGCTACTGCGAGGGCTACAGCACCGCCGACGTCGCCTTCCACCTGGGCATCACCGAGGCCGGGGTGCGTTCCAGCGAACGGTATGCCAGACGCCGTCTTCGGGAGATCTACACATCGTGCGCCGAGGAGGAGGCGGAGCGGTCATGACCTTCGACACCGCGAGCGACATCGACACCCTGCTGTCCAGAGCGCGCCTCGTGCCCACGGCGCCCTACAGCCCCGCGGACATCGAGGCCGCCGAGGCCCGCATAGCCGCCCGGGTCGCGGCCGGGGACGCCGAAGGACCCGGGACGGGGGCCTGTCCGCAGCGCCCCGCGGCGGGCCGGCGCCCCCAGCGGGTCCATCCCGCGGCCCGGGACCTCGAAGCGCTGTGTGAGGCGCTGCTCACCCGCCCCGGCGCCCTGCACGGCCTCGGCAACTTCCTCGGCAGCTCCCTCCCCGAACCCTCTGGCGCGCGCATCCTCGGCGGCCTCCTGTACCTGGCCGGCTGCGAGGACAGCGCCCGCTTCTGGTGGCAGTACGGCGCCGGGGCCTCCGACACCGTCTCCTCGTACTGCCTCTACCTCCACCACCGGTCGATGGGGGAGGACGAGGAGGCGGACTGGTGGATGCGGCACACGGAGATCACCCCCGCCACGCTGAGCAGGGAGGCCACGGAACGGGAGATCGCCACGGCGCTGCATGTGCTCAGCGGCCTGCGGCGCGGCCGTCGCGGGCTGCCCAAGGCGCTGCGTGCCCTGGTGGAGTACGTGCCGGCCGTGGTCGGCTTCGTCGACGACGACCTCGAACTCCCCCTCCCCGACGGCGATCTGGCCGAGATGGTGGAGGAGGCCGTCGCTCATGGCGCGCCGCCCGCCAAAGAGCGCCGGCGCGCCAGGTCGGGCGCACTGCCCGAACGTCGCGAGCCGGCCGTGCACACCGTGTCCTCCGCCACCCCCCGCACGTCCCGGCACTGGAGCCGTGACGTCCAGGAGGCGCTGCGCAAGTGCGAGGAGACCGTGGCCTGTTGAGAGTCCGGGGCACGTTCGCGGCGGTGTCCGCGACGCGTGCCAGACTGCGGGGATGACCACCGCACCGATCACCGCGGACGCCGCGGGCACCTGGCACATCGGCGACCTGTCCGTCAACCGCGTCGGCTTCGGAGCCATGCGGCTGACGGGCAGCGCCGCCTTCCACCTCGGTGCGCCCAGCGAACGCGGCCGCTCGATCGCCGTGCTGCGCAGGGCGATCGAGCTGGGCGTCAACCACATCGACACCGCCGCCTTCTACTTCTCCGCCCTGCGCTCCGCCAACGAACTCATCAACAGCGCGCTGTCCCCGTACCCGGACGACCTGCTCATCGCCACCAAGGTCGGCCCCTTTCGCGACTACCGGGGGGAGTGGGGCGCCTCGGCCCGTCCCGAGGACCTCCGCGGCCACGTCGAGGAGAACCTGCGCCAGCTCGGCCGCGACCACCTCGACCTCGTCTACCTGCGCCGGATGCGCCAGGAGTCGATCGCCGAGCACTTCGGCGCACTGGCCGCCCTGCGCGAGGAGGGCCTGATCCGTCACCTCGGCCTCTCCGACGTCGAGCCCCGCCACCTCGCCGAGGCGCAGGCCATCGCCCCGGTGGTGAGCGTGCAGAACCGTTACGGGCTCGGCGACCACGCCCCGGCGACCGAGGAGGTCCTGCGCCTCTGCGGTGAACAGGGCATCGCCTTCGTCCCGTTCTTCGCCATCGCCGGCGACGCGGGCCCCCAGGGCGCGACGGCCGCCCACGACGACGAGGTCCTCACCGTCGCCCGCGCCCACGGCACGACCCCCGCCAAGATCCGGCTCGCCTGGACCCTCGGCCGGGGCCCGCACGTCCTGGCCATCCCCGGCACCGGAAACCCCGACCACCTCGTGGAGAACGTGGCGGCGGGGGCGCTGCGGCTCACGGACGAGGAGAAGGATCGCCTGAACGCGGTGCACCGGCAGGCCGGTTGACCCGCGGATCACCGGCGGCAGCCCATCTCGTGAAGAGCGCGGGCCGCACCAGCGGAGCCAGTCCGGCCATCAGGAACAGCGCGCCGATCGGGAACAGATCGAGATCGGTCATGAACACCAGGAATCCGGCCAGTGCCAGCAACGGTCTGTCCCAGCGCAGCAAACGGGGCCGGACGGTCGCGAGCACGGCCAGCAGCGTCAGCAGACCGAGGGGGAACGCGAGGGGGCCGAAGGTCTCCAGTGCTCGGGGCGGCGGCGCCGTCTCGTCCAGCCTCGTGAACAGGTCGCAGAGTGTCACCCACAGGAAGCAGGCCACCCCGAACAGGCCCGCGCCCACCGAGAAATCCGCCACGCTCCGTGCCCACGGCGGGTCGGCGGACACCAGTCGACGCACCCCGACCAGCAGGACGCCGAACATCACGAACCCGACGAGGAACAGGGAGTGGCCGACGTTCCAGGCGACCCCCGGACCGTGCTCCCCCTCCAGACCGTCGACGAGCCGGAGCACACCGTAGAGGAAGAGCAGGGCAGGTGCGGCGACGGCGGGAACGCGGACGCGCCGAGGTAACAAGATCATGCCGCCACGTTCCCACCGCACCAGCCGCCCGCCCATCAGGAATCACCCGCACCGATCCCTGACAGCCTCCCCGGAGAAACCCCTGGCATCGGGGAACGTCAGGCCACCCACACCCCGGCCCGCATCAGATGCCGCCCAGGCAGCTCGTGCGCCTCGCGCCACGCCTGCACCGCCAGCGGCCGCACCCGGAAGTAGCCGTACGACGCGCTGTCCTTGCGCGGATCCCAGCCCGTCCTCGCCACGAACGCCTCGGCGGCCGCTGTCGGTACCTCGTCCGACGCGTACGTCTCGACCTCGCCGTCGATGAGCACCACATCCCGGGTGTCCGCGAGGGCGAGCCGGGCCCGGCCGCCGTCCCGGAGGTTGCGGCCGGTGGGGTTGGTGAGGCGGGTCGACAGCCACAGGCACCGGCCGTCCCACACGAACCACAGGGCGACGAGACAGGGCAGCCCCTCGTGGTCCGCGGTGGCGATCCAGATGTCGGTCTCGCGCTCCAACCGGTCCAGCAGGTCCTGCTTGCGCCGCTCGGGGCTGCGGGGTGGCTCTGCGATCTTCATGACCCGGACGGTAACGAGGGCAGCGGGCCGTCCACCTCGGGCCACGGTCCCGCCCGCGCTCGGACTCGCGACCTAGGGCCGGCCGGCGGGGCAGGGGACGGGGCAGGGGACGGGACAGGTCGAGCCCGGCCGGAACCTGGGCTTCGGAGGCGACTGGCGCGTAGTAAGTTTTACGTATAACCTCTCCCGTCAATCGTCCCTTCCGTAAGCCTCCCGTACCTCCCCGAAAGGCCCCGATGAGTCGTATCGCCCTGGTCACCCTCGTCGTCGACGACTACGACGAGGCGATCCGCTTCTACACCGAGGCGCTCGGCTTCCGGCTCGTCGAGGACGAGCCGCGCCCCGACGGCTCGCGTTGGGTCGTCGTAAGCCCGGGCGCAGGCCAGGACGGCACCGGGCTGCTGCTGGCCCGGGCCAAGGGCGACGCCCAGCGCGCCCGGATCGGCGACCAGACCGGCGGCCGCGTCGGGTTCTTCCTGCACACCGACGACTTCGCCGGCGACCATGCCCGGATGCTCGCCGCCGGCGTGACCTTCCTGGAGGAGCCCCGCCACGAGCCGTACGGCTCCGTCGCCGTCTTCCAGGACCTGTACGGAAACCGCTGGGACCTGCTCCAGCCCGCCACCACCGCCTGAGAACCACCTGCCGAGGAACACGTTCATGACCGCGCCCCACATCGACACCGACACGCTGCGCCGGCTCCCCAAGGCCGTACTGCACGACCACCTCGACGGCGGCCTGCGCCCCGCCACCGTCGTCGAACTCGCGCAGGAGGTCGGCCACACGCTGCCCACCACCGACCCCGACGAGCTCGCCGCCTGGTACTTCGAGGCCGCCAACTCAGGTGACCTGGTGCGCTACATAGCCACCTTCGAGCACACCCTCGCCGTCATGCAGACCCGCGAGGGCCTGCTGCGCACCGCCGAGGAGTACGTCCTCGACCTGGCCGCCGACGGTGTCGTCTACGGCGAGGTGCGGTACGCCCCCGAGCTGAACGTCAACGGCGGGCTGACGCTCGCCGAGGTCGTGGAGACCGTCCAGGAGGGCCTCGCCGCCGGCATGGCGAAGGCCGCCGCCGCGGGCACGCCGGTCCGGGTCGGCACGCTGCTGTGCGGCATGCGGATGTTCGACCGCGTGCGCGAGGCCGCCGACCTCGCCGTCGCCTTCCGGGACGCGGGCGTCGTCGGCTTCGACATCGCCGGCGCCGAGGACGGCTTCCCGCCCGCCGACCACCTCGCCGCCTTCGAGCACCTGCGCCGCGAGAGCGTCCCCTTCACCATCCACGCCGGTGAGGCCCACGGCCTGCCCAGCATCCACCAGGCCCTCCAGGTGTGCGGCGCCCAGCGCATCGGGCACGGGGTGCGCATCACCGACGACATCGTCGACGGCAAGCTCGGCCGCCTCGCCGGATGGGTGCGGGACCGCCGGGTCGCCCTGGAGATGTGCCCGACGTCCAACCTGCAGACCGGGGCCGCGACCTCCATCGCCGAGCACCCGATCACCGCGCTGAAGGACCTCGGTTTCCGCGTCACCCTCAACACCGACAACCGTCTGGTGTCCGGCACCACGATGACCCGTGAGATGGCGCTGCTCGTCGAGGAGGCGGGCTGGGGCGTCGAGGACCTGCGCACGGTGACGGTGAACGCCCTCAAGAGCGCGTTCATCCCGTTCGACGAGCGCAGGGCCCTCATCGAGGACGTCGTCCTTCCGGGCTACGCGTCCGCGCTCTGAAGCAGCCCGCGCAGGTAGGCGGCCTGGCCGACGTGCTCCAGATCGTCGGCCAGGACGCTGACCAGCCGGACGCCCATCGTCACCGGCGGATCCCAGCGCTCGTCCACGATGCGCTCCAGGTCCGCCGCGGTCAGCGCGCGCAGCGCCGTCAGGGCCTGCTCGTGCACGGCGTCGTAGTACCCCGTCAGCAGGTCGCCGTCGGAGACCCGCACCTTCGCGACCTTCGCCGCGCTGTGCCCGTACCCGGTGTCCTGGCGCGGCAGGTCAAGGCCGAACCGTTTCTCCCAGTCCTGGGTCAGCCACACCTGGTCGAGCCCGAAGGCGTCGGCCACATGGTCGTCCTGGACCCGCGTGAGGTGCCAGACCAGCCAGGCGATCGAGTTGGCGTCGGGGGAGGGCCGGGTGTTGAGGACGTCGGGGTCCAGGTCGTCCACGACGGCATGGACCTCTTCCTGGATGCGGTTGAACCCGTCGATGAGGATGTCCTTGGCATGCATGCATCCACCATCGCGCAGCCCACGCTCAACCGCCCCCCGTTTCCAGCAGTGCCATGAGCGCCCGGGCCGCCGGACTGGTCGCCTGCCGGGGCGGCAACAGCGCGACCGTCTCGTACACCGCCTCGCCCGTGCCCTTGAGGGGCAGCGCGGTGAGCGCCTCGCGCTTGTGCCGGAAATGGCGCGGTACGACGGCGACGCCGAGGTTCTCGTCCACCAGGTCCAGCAGACTGTGCACGTCGTTGACCTCCAGGGCGACCGTGCGCCGCACTCCCGCCTCGGCGAACGCGGCGTCGGTGGCGCGCCGCGGGCCCCAGTCCGGATGGAAGTCGACGAAGACCTCGCCGGCGACGTCCTGTGGCAGCAGCGCCGCCGACGCCCCGGCGAAACGGTGGTCGGGATGGCACAGCACATACATCGGCTCGGTCGCCAGCGGCACGCAGCGCAGTTGGTCGGTGTCCGTCTGGGTGCGGTAGGCGAAGGCCAGGTCGAGCCGGCCGGCCGCCACCTCCTCGCCGAGCGCGCCCGAACCGCTCTGCCGCAGCCGGATCTCCACATCCGGGTGCCGCCGCCGGAACGCCGCCAGCAGCCCCGCCACGTGCACCCCGGCGATGCACTGCTCGGTGCCCACGGAGAGGGTGCCGCGGACCACGCCCTGCACGGCGGCCACGGCCTCGTGGGCCGCCCGCACCTGCGCCAGGATGCGCTCCGCCTCGGCCAGCAGCGCCCGGCCCGCCTCCGTCAGCGTCACCCGCCGTGTGGTCCGTACGAACAGCGGGGCGCGCAGCTCCCGCTCCAGGGCCCGGATCGACGCCGACAGACCCGACTGGGAGACCATCAGGCGTTCGGCGGCCCGGGTGAAGTGCTGGTCCTCGGCGACGGCGACGAAGTGCTGGAGGTGACGCAGTTCCATGATTGAGAAGCCTAGCCGCACAATTCCATCGGATTCTTCTGTTGGACCACTACCCGCAGGTCGGGCCAGAGTGGGTAGCGGTTCCTGAAACCGATCTTCTTGGAGTCGCGTTGTACACCGCACACCCCGACCGTTACGCGGACATGCCCTACCGGCGCACCGGACGCAGCGGTCTGAAGCTCCCCGCGCTGTCGCTCGGGCTGTGGCACAACTTCGGCCCGGACCGCCCGGTGGAGACCCAGCGGGCGATCCTGCGCCGCGCCTTCGACCTCGGCATCACCCACTTCGACCTGGCCAACAACTACGGCCCGCCGCCCGGCGCCGCCGAGTCCGCGCTGGGCCGGTTCCTCAAGGCCGACTTCGCGCCCTACCGCGACGAGCTGGTCATCTCCACCAAGGCCGGCTACCTGATGTGGCCCGGACCGTACGGCGAGTGGGGCTCGCGCAAGTACCTGCTGTCCTCGCTCGACCAGAGCCTGACCCGGATGGGCCTGGACTACGTCGACGTCTTCTACTCGCACCGCCCCGACCCGGAGACTCCCCTGGAGGAGACGATGGGCGCCCTGCACACCGCGGTCCAGCAGGGCAAGGCGCTCTACGCCGGCGTCTCCAACTACTCCGCCGAGCAGACCCGCGAGGCCGCCCGCATCCTCGGGGAGCTGGGCACCCCGCTGCTCATCCACCAGCCGCGCTACTCGATGCTCGACCGGCGCCCGGAGAGCGAGGGCCTGCTCGACGCCCTGGACGAGCTCCAGGTCGGCTCGATCGTGTTCTCGCCGCTGGAGCAGGGCCTGCTGACCGGCCGCTACCTCGACGGCATCCCGGAGGACTCCCGCGCGGCGAGCGACAGCCCGTTCCTGAACTCCGACGCGCTGACCGAGGAACTCGTCGGCAAGCTGCGCGCCCTCGACGAGCTCGCCAGGTCCCGCGGCCAGTCACTGGCCCAGCTCGCGCTGGCCTGGGTGCTGCGCGGCGGCCGGGTGACCTCCGCGCTGGTCGGCGCGAGCAGCGCCCGGCAGATCGAGGACAGCGTCGGCGCCCTGGACAACCTGGACTTCGACGCCGAGGAGCTGGCCCGGATCGACGCGGTGATCAACGGCTGAGCCGCTCCGTCAGGCGGACGCTCACGGAGTCGCCCTCCTGCCTTCCGATTCCGGTATGCGGGTGCCGAAAGAATTCGACGGAATTCGGCATCGAGTATTCCGTTTGCGGTCCCGTTCGTGATGTTCCTCCGCTCGCGGTGATCCCTTTACGGGTGGACCGCCGTGAGCGGAGGAATTCATCGTGGGCGCGGTCCTCAGGCTCCGGCGGGCACCCGGTCGAGGAATCCGAGGACGGACGTGATCCGGTTCTGTGCGTCCAGGGTGATGACGTCGGATCCGGCCACCGGCGCCGAACCGTCGGCCTCGCTCACCAGCTCCCAGGAGAAGTGGGCCGTGTCGTGGTGCCCGTCGACCGTGCCGGTGAGCCGGAAGAAGAAGCCCGGGAACTGCGCGTGTGCCGCCGTGACCACGGCCGCGATCTGCTCGTGGCCGGCGACGTCGGCGAGGGGGTCGGTGTACCCGCCGCCCACTGCCCACGCTGCGTCAACAGCCTTGGCCAAGGCCTTGGGCTCCCGTGCGTTCCAGGCCTCGAAGTAGCGGGCGACGGCGTTCTCGTAACGGTCGGTGTTCGCGGACATGGGAAATCAGCCCCCAATGAGGTCATCGATACTGGTCAGAACCCGGATCCAGGTCTTCGCCGATCCGGTGTGACCACCTTGCCCGCCCCTGCCGCCCGGGTCGATTACCCGCCGGGTAATGACGGCGCCCCCCGAGGTCTGCCGCATTTCGGCCATGAACGGCCTTGAATATGCCAAGAGACTGGCCAAAAAGTCATGGTGACAGTGTTTCAGTAGTGAACATACTCGAACGTCAGGAGCAGTTCACTCACAGGAGCCGCACGGAAAGCGAGGCACGGCCGGCACGCGAGCACCGGGGGAGAGGGACGTGCACGACGAATTCCTGTGCCATGTCACCGCGTACGGCGTCTGCGCCGGCCGGCGCATCGGCGTACCGCTCGGCACCTACCGTGCGCCGACGCTGGCGCTGGCCCTGTGGTGGCTGCGGGACCGGGCCTCCTGGATGGCCGAACGGCTGGATCCCCGGCCCGAGGACGAACACATCCCGCCGGGCGCCCTGGTCCCCGTCGCCGACAACGTGCCGGACGTGCCCGCACTGCTGCGGGCCTGGTGCGCCGACATGGACCGGCAGGAGCTGGTGGCCGACGAGTTGGCGGGCGGCCGGCTGGTACGGATCGCGGTGAGCGACGAGACCACCGAGTACGAGCTGCTCGCCGAGTCCGTCGACGCGCTGCGCATGCAGCGGACCCTCCCGGCCCTCGTCGTCCCCGTCGGCTGACGCCCACCGCGCACCGCCCACCGCGCACCGCCCACCGCCCACCGTCAGCGCGCACAGCTCGGCACCGTCACGCTCACGTCACCGTCACGCCCCGCCCGTCGGGCACACAGGGGTGCGAATCGATAGAATTCGGTCATGGTTGAGCGGCCGGTCTCCTCGACTGCGCCCGAACTCGTGCTGGAGACCGAGACGGGCACCACCGTGCTGATCCCGGGCCACGACTACCACGTCGGCCGGGACCCGCGCAGCGACATCGTCATCGACGACACCCGCGTCTCCTGGCACCACGCGGTGCTGCGGCCCGACGGCGGCCACTGGACCATCGCGGACGAACACAGCACCAACGGCACCTACGCCGACGGCCGCCGCGTCCACGAGTGGGACGTCGGCCCCGGCACCGTCATCCGCTTCGGCAGCCCGGCCGACGGACCGTACGTCGTCCTGTACGGCCGTCCCAGGACCCCGGCCGAGCGCCCCTCGTCCGTCTCCGTGCCCGCCCTGACCGGCGCCTTCCGCCAGCCGACCTCCGTACGGCCGCTGTCCTCGCGCACCGTCCGCATCGGCCGCGCCGCCGACAACGACCTGATCGTCGACGACCTGATCGTCTCGCGTCGGCACGCCGAGCTGCGGGGGCTGCCCGACGGCGGCCACGAGATCGTCGACCTCGGCAGCCACAACGGCACCTACCTCAACGGCCTGCCCGTCAGCCGCGCCCCGATCGGCCCCGGCGACATCGTCGGCATCGGCCACTCGGCGTTCTGCCTGGTCGGCGACGAGCTCCAGGAGTACGTCGACACCGGCGAGGTCTCCCTCGACGTACAGGACCTGACGGTCGCCGTCGACCGCGGCCGCAAGGTCCTCCTCGACCACGTCTCCTTCCCGGTGGGGGAGAAGTGCCTGCTGGCGGTCGTCGGCCCCAGCGGCGCGGGCAAGTCCACCCTGCTCGGCGCCCTCACCGGCCAGCGACCCGCCGGCCACGGCACGGTCGTCTACGACGGCCGCGACCTCTACCGCGACTACGCCGAACTGCGCCAGCGCATCGGACTGGTCCCGCAGGACGACATCCTGCACGCGCAGCTGACCGTGCGCAGCGCACTCTCCTACGCCGCCGAACTGCGCTTCCCGCAGGACACCGCCAGGGCCGAGCGCCGCGAACGGGTCGAGGAGGTCATCCGCGAACTGGGCCTCGAGCAGCGCGCCGGCCAGCCCGTGCACAGCCTCTCCGGCGGCCAGCGCAAACGGGTCAGCGTGGCCCTGGAGCTGCTGACCAAGCCTTCGCTGCTCTTCCTGGACGAGCCGACCTCCGGCCTCGACCCCGGCATGGACCGCTCGGTGATGCACATGCTGCGCGGACTCGCCGACGACGGCCGCACCGTCATCGTCGTCACCCACAGCGTCCTCAGCCTCGACGTCTGCGACCGGCTGCTGGTGCTCGCGCCGGGCGGCAAGGTCGCCTACTACGGGCCGCCCGAGGACGCCCTCGCCTTCTTCGGCTTCGAGCAGTGGCCCGAGGCCTTCGAGGCCTTCGAACGCGACCAGGACCGGGACTGGGCGGGGGAGTACGACGACTCGCCGTTCCGCCGGCAGTACGTCGTCAACTCCAGCGAGCAGCCCCGACTGCCCCGCTCCGGCCCGGTGATCATGCTGCCGCCGCCGCGGCCCCGCAGCAGGGGCGCCCAGCTCGGCACCCTGGTGCGCCGCTACACGGCCGCGCTCGCCGCCGACCGCACCTTCCTCGCGATCATGATCGCCCTGCCGTTCGTGATGGGAGCGATGGCCCGCGCCCTGGCCGGCGGCAGGCTCGACCAGGAGCATGTGATGGACGCGCTGCTGATCCTGTGCGTGGGCGGCGTCCTGACCGGCGCGGCCAACGCCGTGCGCGAACTCGTCAAGGAGCGCGTGATCTACCAGCGGGAGCGGGCCGTCGGCCTGTCCAGATCGGCGTACCTGCTGTCCAAGGTCGTCGTCCTCGGCACGATCACCGTCGTACAGGCGGTGGTGCTGACCCTCGTCGCCCTGCTCGGCGTCGACCTCGACGCGCCGGGCGGCAAGGGCGTGTTGATGCCACCGCTGATCGAGATCACCGTCGCCGTGGCCCTGTTGGCCTTCACGGCGATGATGCTCGGGCTGCTGGTCTCCGCGCTGGTACGCAAGGAGGAGGTGACGATGCCGCTGCTCGTGCTGCTCGCCATCGTCCAAGTGGTGTTCTGCGGCGCGCTGCTGAAACTGCACGACGTGGCCGTTCTGGACCAGCTGTCCTGGCTCGTGCCCTCGCGCTGGGCGTTCGGCGCGATGGCCGCGACCCTCGAGCTGTCCCGGATCGTGCCCGGGGACAAGACGAGCGATCCGCTGTTCGAGCACTCGGCGGGAGTCTGGCTGCTGGACATCGGGATGCTCGTCGTGCTCTCGCTGGCCTGCGGGTTCGTCGTCTCCCGGCTGCTGCGCCGGCACGAGCCCGCCGTGATGCGGAAGTAGGGGCGGCCGATGACGACTCCCGGATTCCGACCGACGCATGTGGTCCCGCAGCACGGCATGCCCGCCTGGGAGGCCCCGGATCCGGACCGCCCCACGGCGTCCCTCGACCCGCTGCTGCCCGTCCGGCTCACGGAGCGGCGCGGCGACTGGGGGCGAGTGCTGTGCTCCAACGGCTGGTCGGCCTGGGTGGACAGCCGCCGCCTGGTCGCCGTCCCGCAGGACCCGCCCCGCTCCGACGGCCCCCTCGCGAGCGCCGCCGACCCGCGCCCCCTGCTCGGCCGCACCGAACAGGCCATCACCCGCTACCGGGCGGCGGTGGAGGAACTGGCCGACGGCGGCCTCGACGGCGAGTCCTTCCGCCGCCGTACCCACGGCCTGCGGATCGGCGTGGTCATCGACGGGGAGAACATGTGGCTGTACGACGCGGCGCGCAGACGCTGGGTGTACGGCGACGGCGCCCGCCTGAGCACGTACGCGACGGACGAGGCGCCCGAGCTGCCCGAGCCGGCCGAGGACCGGGACTACACCGCCACCCGGATCGTGGACCTCGACGGGGGCCCCTGATGGAGCCCGGGACGAGCCCGTTCTCCGGCCGGTCCTCCGACCTGATCGGCCGCCAGCTCGCCGGCTACCGCATCGAGCGCGAGATCGGACGCGGCGGCATGGCCGTCGTCTACCGCGCCCATGACCTGCGCCTGGACCGGACCGTCGCGCTCAAACTGCTCGCCCCGGAGCTGGCCCGCAACGACACCTTCCGTAAGCGCTTCACCCATGAATCGCGGGTGGCGGCGGCGATCGACCACCCGCACATCGTGCCCGTCTTCGAGGCGGACGAGACCGACGGGGTCCTCTACATCGCCATGCGGTACGTCGACGGGAGCGACCTGCGTCATCTCCTGGACCGCGAGGGCCCCCTGCCCCTGCCGACGGTGGTCCGCATCGCCGCGCAGGTCGCCTCCGCGCTGGACGCCGCCCATGACCACGGACTGGTCCACCGGGACGTCAAGCCCGGCAACATCCTGGTCTCCCGGGGAACCGACAGCGACCATCCCGAGCACGTCTACCTCACCGACTTCGGCCTGACGAAGAAGTCGCTGTCCCTGACCGGGTTCACGACGGTCGGACAGTTCGTCGGCACACTCGACTACGTCGCCCCCGAGCAGATCTCCGGCCGCCCCGTCGACGGCCGCTGCGACGTCTACGGCCTGGCCTGTGTGCTCTACGAATGCCTCGCGGCCCGCCCGCCGTTCCTCCGCGACGACGACATGGCCCTGCTCTGGGCCCACCAGAACGCCGACCCGACCCCGCTGACGGAGGCCCGGCCCCAGCTCCCGCCGTACCTCGACGCGGTGTTCGCCCGGGCCCTCGCCAAGAATCCCGAGGCTCGCCATCCCACCTGCGGAGCCTTCGTCGCCGAGCTGAGGGAGCACGGCGACGGCGCGCACCGGCCGGTCCACCCGCCGACGGCCCACGCCGCCACACCGGAGCCGACGCGGCAACCCCCGCGCTGGGCACGGCCGGTCCTGCCCGGCCGTCAGTCCTGAACCACCGTCGTCAGTCCTGAACCACCGGGTCAACGGAGTGTCAGCACGCCCCGGTGGCGGAGCAGGCCCGCCAACAGCCCGCCCAGGAACCCGGTGACCAGCCCCCACAGCGCGGCGAGCGCGAGAGCCGACCACACCTCGGCGTGCAGGAACAGCTTCCCGGACAGGTTGCCGCCCAGATCGCCGACGCCGAGCACCGAGAGGCCGTAGTGGGCGGAGATCCGGCCGACCAGACAGACCGTCAGCACCGTCAGCACCAGTGCGACCGCCATGTGCACGGCGTGCTGCCAGGCACGCATCCGGGCCGGTGAGCGGGCGGCCATCCCGAACGCGGCCGCGAGCAGCAGGAGCCCGTCGACGACGACCAGCCACCACACGCGGCCGTCGTACTCGGCGAGCGTGTTCAAATTCAGTGCGGCGGTGTCCCGGCCGCGCAGCACCTCGTCCAGCACATGCGGCATCGGCAGCCCGAACGGGCCCTCCACCCGGCCGTTCCAGGTGGCGCCCAGCCCGATCGTGAAGGTCAGCCACATCAGATTGGGCATGCCGAGCAACACCACCGCGAGGGTCTCGGCCGCGTGCCCGCGGGTCGCCGCGACGACCAGCGCGATGACGACGCCCAGGGCCACCCAGGCGAGCAGCAGCACGACCATCGCGTGCGCGGCAGGCCGCACCGACTCCTGGACGCGCAGCAGCCGGGCCGGCAGCGGAGCCCCGGGCGAGACCAGCAGCGCCAGCACCAGCACACCGGCCAGCCACAGCAGCCCGATCGCGAGCGTCGGCGGCACGTCGGCGGTGAAGCCGACCTCGGGGCTGGCGTCGAACAGTTCACCCAGGTCGCTCAGTGTGTCGTCACCGAGGGAGAGCTTGAAGGTCTGACGCGCGGCGAGGGCCAGCCCGAGCAGGCCGAGCAGCCACACGACGGCGATCCGGACCGCCCAGCCGGTCAGCTCGGCGGCGCCGGCCACCGCCCGGTGCCGCAGCGGCCGCAGGAATCCGGCGCCGACGACGAGCGCCCCCACGAGGGTGACCGACAGCGGAATCACCGTCAGACCGGCCTGGGTGTCGGCGAGTTCGCCGGCCTTCCCGGTGAGCTCGACCGTGCCGCCGACCGCTGTGACGACGGTCGCCGCGACGACCCGGGGGAAGGCGCCCTGCGGCAGGTCCGAGGCCCCGGCCGCCCACAGTCCCAGCCCGGCCACCAGTGCCATGGCGAGCAGCCCGGCCAGTGCCGCGGCGACCGCCTGCACCCATCCGTGGCGGGAGACTGCCTGGTCATACGGGGCGTACGAGCTCACCCTGCCCACGCTAAGCAGCACCGGGAGAGCGCGCCTGTCGAGAGGGCCGTCCGCGTCCGGCTTGCGAGCGGCGCCCGATCGGAGCACACAATAGGTCCGTTGTGGAAGAAAACGGCGCATATCCCATCGATCGTTGGGATCGCACCGGTCGCACCGGACGAAGCGCCGCGGGAAACCCACGTCGGGAGTGCTCGTGAGTGTCGAACCTCCGTCTTCCGGCCGCCCCTCGGAACCGCCCACGGAACCCACGGGGCAGGCCACTGGGCGACCGACCGGCCCGCCCTCCGGACCCCTGTCCGGCTCTCCCCGGCCGCCCTCCGGCCCGCCCCCGCCTTCCGAGCCGCCCGGCGGCGACTCCTCGGGAGGCGGCGGCTGGGAACCGCGTCGGCCCTGGTGGAGATCCGCGCCACGGGTCGCACTGATCACCACCGCGGTCGTGGCCGCGACGGCCCTCGCCCTGGTCCTCACCCTGCCCAACAGCGGCGGCTCGAACCAGGCGGGCGAGCTCTTCATGCAGCCGGCCGGCGAAGAGGGGCCGAACAGCTTCACCCCGAAGACCAACAACCCCGGTACCGGTTCCGTCCCGCCGGCGACCGTCGCCCCGTCCTCCTCCGCCCCGCCCGAGAACACCGTCCCCGGCGTCAGGGGCGGGCAGGAGGGGCTGTACGGCGGCACCCTCAACGTCGCCAGCTGCGATGTGGAGCTGCAGATCAAGTACCTCCAGGAGGTTCCCGCCAAGAACAGGGCGTTCGCCTCCGTCGTCGGCATCGACCCCTCCCAGGTCCCCGGCTATCTGCGCTCCCTCACCCCCGTACAACTGCGCCTGGACACCCGCGTCACCAACCACGGATACCGTGACGGGGCCGCCACCAGCTACCAGGCCGTCCTGCAGGCCGGCACGGCGGTCATGGTCGACAAATACGGCGTCCCCCGGGTGCGCTGCGCCTGCGGCAACCCGCTGACCCCGCCCGTCGCCCAGCAGTCCGGCTACAAGCGGACCGGCACCACCTGGCCCACGTACAGCCCCTCGACCACGGTCGTGGTCAACGCCTCCGTGACGGTGGTCAACGTCTTCGTGCTCTACGACCCCCACTCCGACCACCACTGGATCGCCCGCCGGCCGGGCGGCAACGTCCACCAGGACCGGCCCACCCGTCCGCCGCCGAGACTGACGCCGTCCATAGTCATCACCACGCCGACGATCCCCGGCTCGCGCACGCCCCCGTCGTGCGTCTCCCCGCCCACCGGTGCGGCGACCGGTAGGCCGCCCGGCTGCGTGCTGCCGCCGTCCGGGTCGTCCTCGAAGCCCCCGTCCTCGTCGTCCTCGTCGTCCTCGTCGTCGAAGAGCTCCGAGCCCCCGAGCTCCAAGTCCTCCTCCGAGCCCCCGAGCTCCGAGTCCTCCTCGTCCGAGCCCCCGAGCTCCGGTTCCTCGTCGTCCGAGCCCCCGTCCTCGGGGTCCGGTTCCTCGAAGCCGGGGTCCGTCGAGCCGCCGAGCACGCTCTCCGAGCTCACGAGCGAGCCGGAGAGCTCCCTCTCCTCGCTCCCGCAGTCCCCGCCGTCGGCGGACGTCACCAGCCAGTCGGCGCCCGTCTCGGCCGGCCCCTCCTCGCCCGCCGTGTGAGGCGCCCCGTCTGTCGTCAGGCGCACAGGGGTGACGACAGACGGGGACTGTGCGGCGCGACACGGGGTACGAGCACAGGTGCACAGCAGCGTCCGGCCAGTCCGGCTTCCGAGAGAGAAACGCATGTTCGAGCACCTGGGCGGGGCAGTGATACCGACTGGTTTCGACGTACCCGTGGAACCGCTACGGCGGGCGGCGCACTACACGGGGGAACCCGGCTGCATAGCCGAGGCCCGGTCCTTCGCCGCCCATTTCGTCGACCAGCTCAGGACGGAGTGGTGCGCCACGATCGGCGACCGCGCGGGCGGCGAGGTGCTCCTGGTGGTGAGCGAACTGGTCACCAACGCCGACCGGCACAGCAACGGGCCCTACATCCTGGAACTCGAAGGCACGGACGCCTCGGTCACGGTGTGCGTGTACGACAGCAGCGACGCGCTGCCCCTGCGGTTCCCCAAGGACCCCGAGCGGATCGGCCGTCACGGTCTGGAGATCGTGCACGCGCTGGCGGCGGAGGTCACCGCCGAGCGCGTGCCGGTCGGCAAGCGGGTCCGTGCTCTGCTGAGCTTCGGCGGCTGAGCCTCCCGACGTCCTCCGGGACGCCGTCAGGCGCAGCCCAGCTCGCCCAGCATCCCGCGCCGCAGGCGCACGATGATCCGCTTGATCAGCCGGGACACATGCATCTGGGAGCAGCCGAGCCGTTCGCCGATCTCCGCCTGGGTGGCCTCCTCCACGAACCGCAGGTGGATGATCTGCCGGTCGCGTTCGCTGAGTTCGGCCATGAGCGGCGCGAGCGAGTGGAAGTCCTCGACGAGCCGCAGTCCGTCCTCCTCGACGCCGATGAAGTCCGCGAGGACCGCCTCGCCGTGCTCCGGACCGTCGCCGGTGAGCGCCGCGTCCAGCGAGGAGGAGTTGTAGCCGTTGGCGGCGATCTGCGCCTCGACCACCTGGCTCTCCGAGAGGTTCATCAGCGTGGCCAGCTCCGCCACCGTCGGCTCCCGGTCCAGCCGCCCGGCGAGCTCGTCCCGCGCCTTGGCCAACTCCACGCGCAGTTCCTGCAGCCGCCGCGGCACATGCACCGCCCAGGTCGTGTCCCGGAAGAAGCGCTTGATCTCACCGACGATGTACGGCAGCGCGAACGACGTGAACTCCACCTCGCGCGAGACCTCGAACCGGTCGATGGCCTTGATCAGGCCGATCATCCCGGTCTGGACGATGTCCTCCATGTCGTCCCCGCGACCGCGGAACCGGCCGGCCGCGAACCGCACCAGGGACATGTTCATCTCGATGAGCGTGTTGCGGGCGTACTGGTAGTCGTGCGTGCCTTCTTCGAGCACGGCCAGCCGCTGGAAGAACTGGCGGGACAGTTCGCGGGCGTCGCGCGGCGCCACGCTCCGCGGCGCCTCGATTCCCGGCAGCGGTGCGCCGTCCGTGCTGTTCCCGGCGGTGTCGTCGACGACCTTGGCCTCTGACCGGATCACGGCGGTCTGCATGGCCTCTCCCTCGAACGTCACGGTTCGGCGTCTGCTGTTCTCGGTCCGTGAGCGGCCACGCACATGCGAAACCCGCTCAGGAGGCGGGTACCCGGTCCGCGGCGACCCATGCGTGCGGGATCGGAGCCCGATCGCGCGCACCGATTCCACCGAGGGCGCAACGCCGGGCCCCTCCCCGCGGCCGCCCGCGCTCCTAGGCTGGTCAGGTGAGCAACCAAGCGCCGAACCAAGCCCGCGTGATCCCGCTGCGCCCGCCCGCCGCGCGCCCGGACACCGTTGCCCCCGTCCCCGCCTCGACTCCCCGGTCCGTGCCGCGCGAGCCCCTGTGGCGCGACCTGGTCGGAGACGTCCTGCGTCGCGAACGCCAGGCCCAGGAGCGCACGCTCAAGGACGTCGCCGACTCGGCCCGCATCTCCATGCCGTACCTGTCGGAGGTGGAGCGCGGCCGCAAGGAGGCCTCCTCGGAGGTCCTCGCGGCCGCTGCCCACGCCCTCGGCCTGAGCCTGGGCGACCTGCTGGCCCGGGCCCAGGGAGAGCTGGTGCGGCTCAGCAGCCGGCACTCCGGCAGGAGCCGCGCGACGACGAGCTCGTCGCACAACGGGCTCTGCCTGGCCGCCTGACGAGCCGCGCGGGCCGGCGTCTCACACCGTCACGAGACGCCGGCTCACCACCTCGTCGGCCAGCCCGTACGCCACCGCCTCCGGCGCGGTGAACACCTTGTCGCGGTCCATGTCCGCACGCAGGGTCGCGAGGTCGTGGTGGGTGTGGCGGGCCAGCACCTCCTCGACCTGGCCGCGGATGCGGACCATCTCCTTGGCCTGCAGCGCGAGGTCGGACACCGTGCCCTGTCGGCCGCCGCTGGCCGGCTGCCCGAGCAGCACGCGCGCGTGCTCCAGCACGAACCGCCGTCCCGGGTCGCCGCCGGCCAGCAGCACGGCCGCCGTGGAGGCCGCCTGCCCGACGCAGAACGTCGAGATCGGCGACTGCACGTACGTCATCGTGTCGTAGATCGCCATCAGCGAAGTGAACGATCCGCCGGGGGAGTTGAGGTAGATCGAGATTTCGCTCTCCGGGGCGGCCGACTCCAGATGGAGGAGTTGCGCGATGACGACGTTGGCGACCCCGTCGTCGATCTCGGTGCCGAGGAAGATGATCCGCTCGGACAGCAGCCGGCTGAACACGTCGTAGGACCGCTCGCCCTGCGGGGTGCGCTCGACGACGTTCGGAATCGTGTAGCTCCCCATGTCACAGCCCCATCCGTCGCTTGGAGGCGGCCGGGCGGACGTCCGCGAGGGACTCCACGACCCGGTCCACCATGCCGTACTCCCTGGCCTGCTCGGCCGTGAACCAGCGGTCGCGGTCGCCGTCCCGGGAGATGGTCTCCGGCGTCTGGCCGGTGTGCTCGGCGGTGAGCCGCTCCATGGTCCGCTTCAACTGCTCCAGGTTCTCCGCCTGGATCTCGATGTCCGCGGTGGTGCCGCCGATGCCCGCCGACGGCTGGTGCATCATGATCCGCGCGTTGGGCAGCGCGTAGCGCTTGCCGGGCGTGCCGACGCTGAGCAGGAACTGGCCCATGCTGGCCGCGAAGCCCATGGCGAGCGTCGAGACGTCGTTGGGGATCAGCCGCATCGTGTCGTAGATGGCGAGCCCCGCGTGCACCGACCCGCCCGGGCTGTTGATGCACAGCGCGATGTCGGTGCGCGGGTCCTCCGCCGACAGGATCAGCAGCTGCGCACAGACGCGGTTCGCGGAGACCTCGTCGACCTGCGTGCCGAGGAACACGATGCGCTGGGCGAGCAGTTGGGCGGCGAGGTGGTCGTCGAAGCGGGTGGGCAGGGTGTCGCTCTCCTGGGCTCGGGGAGCGAGCGTGGTCAGTGGAGTCATCGGTTCTCCTCGTCGTGGCGTGACTGCCGTCGACTCCACTCTTGACCTCGGGCGACGCCCGTACGCGATTTCTCTGCCCGCGGCAGATTCGCCCAGGGCAGAGCACGATCCGGGCGACCGCGCGGCACGACGACGGGGAGATCTGCCGCGGCCGGTCGGATGAATGCACGGCCCGAGCGATGAGTTCCGGCGCGAACCGCAGTCGACACTGATGACCGCGCTCCACGCCCAGGAGGTACTCATGACCACCGACGGTTTCACCACGTGTCTCTGGTTCGACGGCCAGGCCGAGGAGGCCGCCCACTACTACGTGTCGATCTTCAAGAACTCCAGCATCGGCAAGATCGGCCGCTACAACGAGGCCGGCCCCGGTCCGGCCGGGTCCGTGCTGGCCGTGGAGTTCACTGCCAACGGGCAGAAGTTCGTCGGAATCAACGGCGGCCCGGAGTTCACCTTCAGCGAGGCGATCTCCTTCCAGATCTTCTGCGCGGACCAGGAGGAGGTCGACTACTACTGGAACAAGCTCACCGAGAACGGCGGCGAGGCCGGCCCGTGCGGGTGGCTCAAGGACAAGTACGGCCTGTCCTGGCAGGTCATCCCCGACGGGCTGATCGAGATGATCGGCGACCCCGACGCCGAGAAGGCCGTCCGCACCACCAAGGCCATGTACGCCATGAGCAAGCTCGACATCGCCGCCCTGAAGAAGGTCTACGACGGAGCGTAGGAACCGGCCACGGGCGCACCGGCGGCCCTGGTCTCGGCCAGGATCTCCTTGATCACATGCCGGGAGTTCTCCGCCAGCGGCGGATTGGTCTCCCAGTAGTACGGCAGCTGGATCAGCGAGATGGACAGAGCCCAGCCCCGCCCGCGCGCCCACTCGGCGTCGTCCGCTCCCACGGCATCGCGGAAGACGCCGCGCGCCGACGCGGGCAGCAGGTTCCAGGCGACGATGAGGTCGACGGCCGGGTCGCCCACCCCGACGCCGCCGAAGTCGATCACAGCCGACAGTCGTCCGCCCTCGACCAGCACGTTCCCGGGCGAGAGATCCCCGTGGGCCCACACGGGCGGTTCCGTGCGCCCCGGCGCCCGCAGCGCCTCCTCCCACAGGGCGGTGACCGCGGCGGTGTCGATCCGCCCGTCCAGTTGAGCGAGGGCGTCGCGCGTCGGGGCGTCCCGCTCGGCCAGCGGCACACCCCGGTCGTTCGGCGGACCGCCCTGCGCCTCGATCCCGCGCAGGGCGGTGACGAACGCCGCCAGGTCCGCCGCCAGCGCCTCAGGCTGCTCGACGGCTCCGGCGACCGGATTACGGCCGTCCAGCCAGCCGTAGACCGACCAGGGCCAGGCGAACCCCTCACCCGGCCCGCCCTGCTCCAGCGGCACGGGCGTGGCGACGGACAGCCTCGGCCCCAGCCGGGCCAGCCAGTGCTGCTCGTGCGCCACGCTCTCGACGGCGTCGGGATGCCGGGGCAGCCGCACCACCTTGTCGGCGCCGAGCCGGAACATCGCGTTCTCCGTCCCGGAGGAGGCCAGCCGCCGTACGGGCAGTCCGGCCCACTGCGGGAACTGGGCGGCGACGAGCCGGCTCACCAGCGGGGCATCGAGGTCGACCTCGTCCGGACGCATCTTCGCAGCACACATGCGCCCCATTGCAAGGCGTCGACCCCCGTGCTGTCCAACGGAATTCAGACCCGGTCGGCCGCGATCAGCAGATACTGGAAGCTGCCGTTGCGGTAGGCGGTGAGGAACGTCTCCTCGATGCCGGTGACCAGATGGTCGGCCTGACTGCGCAGCTCCCAGTAGGGGATGGTCGCCTCGGTGAGGTCCTCCACATGGACCGGCACCAGCCGGTTGCGGGCCAGCGCCCGGAAGTAGGCCGAGCGCGGGTGGATGTCGCAGATGTAGTGGGCGTTGATGAGCGACACCTCGCGCGAGGCCTGCCCGTAGGCGTCGTTGTAGCAGCCGGTGATGACGACGTAGCGGCCGCCCCGGCGCAGCAGTCGGGCGTGCTCGGCGAACAGCAGGTCCAGCTCGACGTACATGGTCGACTCGTTGTTCCAGGACGCCGCGTACGCGCCGGACTCCAGGCCGGTGTCCAGCATGTTGCGGTGGTGGTACTGCACCTTGTCGTCGATGCCCCGCTTGCGGGCCTGTTCGTTGGCGAACTCGGCCTGTTTCGCGGAGATGGTGACGCCGTCCGCGTAGCAGCCGTGCCGCAGGTTCGCCACGACGCTGCCGCCGCCGCGACCGCAGCCGGCGTCGAAGACACGGTCGGCGGGAGTCAGCCGGCCGAGCCGGGCGGCCAGCAGTTCCGCCTGGGCGTGCTCCAGCCGGTGCAGTTCGGCGGTCACCCGCTCCCGGCGCAGATCGGGGTCGGGCTCGTCGAGCACGGTCCGGTCGGCCGCGCCGATGCCGTAGTGATGGTGGTAGAGGTCGTCGATCCTGCCGAGTTCGAGGTTGACCGGGTTCTCCTCGGCGTTCCAGTAGTCCGCGACGCGGTTCTGGTAGACCGACTGGGTCGGCAGCTGGACGGTCGCGGTCATCGCGTCAGGGGTCATCGCGTCAGGGGTCATGGCGTCAGGGGTCGTGGTCAACGTGGCTCCTCAGGATGTGGAATGTGACGATCTGTCAAGAAAGCGCTGGTCACCAGTAGTCGGGCAGGTGATAGCGGTGGGTGTTGGTGGCGTGCCACTCGTGGTTGCCGGCCACCCAGTCCGACAGCCCCTGGAGATAGCGCCCGACGAGCGGCGACAGAGCCGCCAGGGCGGTCGACTCCTCCTCGAACGCCTCCATGACCTCGTTGTGGATCTCGACCGCGCGCAGGTAGCCGGCCTTCAGACCACAGCGGCCATGGGCGGCCACGACCTGCGGCAGGTTGAGGTGGGTGGGATCGGAGGCCAGTTCCTTGGTGAAGGAGTACAGGTCGTTGACGATGGTGGTGGCGTTGCAGGCCAGTGCCGTGACCCGCTGGATCTCCGGGCGGGCGTACAGCTGCTCGGGCAGTTCGTAGCCGTCGACCGCGTCCACGAGGGACAGACAGGGCCGGAAGTTGTTGAACTGCCGCATCACCAGGTACTCCCAGACCTGTGGCCGGTACCGGGTCTCGCTCCAGGCGGCCTCGGCGAGGTAGCCCAGGTGCAGCCGCGCCATGTCGTGCACGAACCGGTCGGTCTGGCTGGGAGTGGCGAAGGCCGCGTAGTCCTTGAGCGCCCAGTAGTAGGAGCGCAGCGGACCGTCGGCCTGCATGCCCCGCTCCCATTCCTCCTGGAAGCCGGGCGGGCCGTGGAAGGGGTCCAGCGCCGACTGCGCGAGAACCAGCCGCCCGCCGAGTCCGCTGCGGGACGCGCCGCGCCCCTCGTCTTCCTCGCAGTAGCAGCTGTCGACCACGTTCTCCGCCAGCAGCAGCTTCCCGGCCGCCGTCAACCGGTCCAGGTCGAACGCGCCCGGGTGCTGGAGCACGACGGCGCGTCCGACCTGGAACCCCGCGAAGTCGCCGTCCCAGGCCGGCGGGAACAGATCGAGACCGCGCGCCCACTCCTCCAGCCGGCGGTCGACCTCCGCCGCCTTCACCGGGTCGGCGGGGGCGACCTCCCGGTATCGCAGCCCGGGAACGGCGCCCTGGCGGCGGGCCCGGATGCCCGCGGCGAGGCTCGGCGGCCCGGGCAGCGTGTACCCCGTGCTCACTCGGCCGTCCGGCCGATCTGGACGTTCTCCAGGACCCCGGCCGCGTCGGGGACGAGCAGCGCCATCGAGTAGTAGGCGGTGACCAGGTAGCGGATGATCGAGTTGCCGTCGATCCCCATGAACCGTGCGTTCAGGCCGGGCTGGAACTCCTCCGGGATGCCCGTCTGGTACAGGCCCACGACGCCCTGGTCGGCCTCGCCGGTGCGCAGCGCGATGATGCTGCTGGTGTGCTGCTCGGAGATCGGGATCTTGTTGCACGGGAAGATGGGCACCCCGCGCCAGGCCGGGATCTCGTGTCCGTCGACGGTGGCCGTGCCGGGCACCAGACCCCGCCGGTTGCACTGCCGGAAGAACGCCGCGATCGCCTTCGGATGGGCGAGGAAGAGCTTGGTCTTGCGCCGCATCGACAGCAGCTCGTCCATGTCGTCCGGGGTGGGCGGCCCGGTGAAGGCACTCACCCGCTGCCCGTAGTCGATGTTGTGCAGCAGCCCGAACTGCCGGTTGTTCACCAGCTCCCACTCCTGGCGCTCCCGGATCTCCTCGACGGTGAGCCGGAGCTGCTGCTGGGTCTGGTCCATCGGGTGGTTGTAGAGGTCGGCGACCCTGGTGTGCACCTTCAGCACGGTCTGGGTCAGCGACAACTCGTACTCGCGCGGCGAGAGTTCGTAGTCGACGAAGCCCGCCCCCAGCGTCGGCTCGCCCACATGGCCGGCCTGGATCGGCAGCTCGGCCTCGCCCTTGCGGTTCATCGGCCGCCGTTGCCGCTCCGCGTACGCCGACAGATGCGCCGCGAGCGACGGCACCCGGTCCACGAACTCCCGCAGCACGTCCCAGGGCAGCGCGAGGAGCACGCCCGAGGTGTCCGCGCGCACCGAGGTCAGCCACAGCGGGTCGTCCTGGCCGACGGCCTCGTCACCGAGCTGGTCGCCGCCGGACACCACCCCGACGATCTCCTCCTCGCCGTACTTGCCGGAGGCGTAGCGGGTGAACCGGCCGTGCACGACGAGATACGCCTCGGTCACGGGCTGACCGGCCTCGAAGATCACCTGGCCGGCCCGGACCTCCCGGGCCTGGAAGCGCGACGACAGTTCCCTCAGCGTCCCGTTGTCGGAGTAGCCGCGCAGCACGGGCAGCTCGGTCAGGGTCTCCGGAATCACCCGGACGTCGTCCCCGCCGTTCTGCTCGAAGTGCACCCGTCCCCGGCCGACCTTGAGCTGCAGGCGCCGGTTGACGCGGTACGTTCCGCCCTTGACGTCCACCCACGGCAGCCTGCGCAGCAGCCAGCGCGAGCTGATCGCCTGCATCTGGGGCTCTGACTTGTGGGTGGTGGCGAGCTGGCGGGCCGCCTGGGTGCTGAGGCTGGTGAGCTGTCCGGCGGCGGAGGGCTCGGGGTCGGGCTCGTCGAGGGTGGAACCGGTGGCACTGTCCGGTGTGGACACATTCCCTCCAGGAAGATCGGGTCGTGACGCGGGCACCAGCCAAGCACCCTCCGTGACGGGCGGGAACGGCGTGTAAGGGGCGGATGCGTGCGCCTGAAGGTGCAAACCGTGTGGATGATGCAGAAGGCGCATTCCGTGCCGTCCTGTGTCCGGGTGCGTGCCCCCGCACGCCGGTGATCAAGGGGATTGGGAGGCGCTGTTCACCGGGACGGAGCAACGGGCTCGGCGCGCGCGTCGACGGCCGGGTGACTAGCGTGAGGAACCGGACAATCCATCTCATCGGGAGGGCCGCGGTCATGGCCGTACGACCAGAGGGAGCCCCTTGCTGGGCCGACGCGATGTTCAGTGACCTGGAGGGCGCCAAGCGCTTCTACGGCGAGGTCCTGGGCTGGACCTTCGGCGAGGCGTCGTCGGAGTACGGGAACTACACACAGGCCTACGCCGACGGCAAGGCGGTCGCCGCCGTCGTCCCGCCGATGCCCGGCCAGGAGGGCCCGTCGCAGTGGTGCCTGTACCTCGCCTCCCCGGACGCCGCCGCGACCGCCCGCAAGATCCGCGACAACGGCGGCGAGGTGCTGATGGAGCCGATGAAGGTCGGCGACTTCGGCACGATGTGCCTGGGCCGCGAGCCCAGCGGCGCCCTCTTCGGCGTGTGGCAGGCGGGCGTCCACGAGGGCTTCGAGGCGCCGCCCGAGCAGCCCGGCGCCTTCTGCTGGGCCGAGTTCTTCACCCGAGAACCGCACAAGACGGACACGTTCCTCCCGGCCGTGTTCTCGTACACGGCCAAGCAGCTCCAGGACGACTCGGTCGACTTCCGGCTGTTCGAGATCGGCGGCGACATGGTCCTCGGCCGGATGAAGATGACGGAGGAGTTCCCGCCCGAGGTGCCGTCGTACGTCAACGTCTATTTCACCGTCGACAACTGCGACGACGCCGTGGCCAGGGCCGCCAAGCTGGGCGGCGTGCTGCGCTTCGGCCCGATGGACACCCCGTTCGGACGGTTCGCCGCGATCAGCGACCCGCAGGGCGCGAACTTCTCGGTGATCGACGTCACCACCACCGTGGGCGACATGCCGCAGACCGAGGACGTGTCCTAAGGGCTGTCCCGTAGGCGGGGGCCGGGCGCCCGGTCCGCTCATGGCATGATCGTGCGCATGCGTGAACGAGTGGTGGCCGCGTGCGACGGGGCTTCGAAGGGAAACCCGGGACCGGCGGGCTGGGCGTGGGTGGTGGCGGACGACGCGGAGACCCCCGCCCGCTGGGAGGCGGGCCCGCTCGGCAAGGCCACCAACAATGTCGCCGAACTCACCGCGCTGGAGCGTCTGTTGGCGTCGACCGACCCGGCTGTGCCGCTCGAGATCCGGATGGACTCGCAGTACGCCATGAAGGCCGTCACCACCTGGCTGCCCGGCTGGAAGCGCAACGGCTGGAAGACGTCCGCCGGCAAGCCGGTCGCCAACCAGGAGCTCGTCGTCCGCATCGACGAACTGCTCGACGGCCGCTCGGTCGACTTCCGCTACGTGCCCGCCCACCAGGTCGACGGCGACCCGCTCAACGACTTCGCCGACCGTGCCGCCAGCCAGGCGGCGAGCGTCCAGCAGCCGGCGGGCAGCGACCAGGGCTCCCCGGCGCCGCCGGCCTCGCCGGACACCCCCAAGCCGAAGTCCGCCCGCGCCACAGGAAGCAAGTCCCCCCGGCGCGGGGGGAGTTCGTCCTCCCGCACACTCAAGGCCAAGTTCCCCGGCCGCTGCGTGTGCGGCCGCGGCTACGCGGCCGGTGAGCAGATCGCCAAGAACGCGCAGGGCTGGGGACACCCGGAGTGCCGCGCCGCCGAGGCCTGATCAGGCGTCGAAGGTGTAGTGGGCCGTGTGGTCGAGCAGGGCCGCCGGGGTCGTGTCGTTCCACGGCTTCATCGTCTCGTCGAGGTCGACGACGTCCGGCGTCCCACCGCCCGGGACGTACGTCGACCCCGGATGACGGCGCTGCCACTCGGCCCACAGCTTGTCGACGTAGGCGTGGTGCAGCCAGAACACCGGGTCGTTGGGTGAGACCCCCGTCGCCATCTGCCCGCCGACCCACACATGGACCCGGTTGTGCAGGTTGACCCCGCGCCAGCCCTCCAGGTGATTGCGGAACCCGTCGGAGCCGCTGTTCCAGGGCGCCATGTCGTACGTCTGCATCGCCAGCACCGACTCGACCTCGGCCCGGGTCGGCAGCTCGCGCACGTTCGCCCCCAGCGCGCGCCGGAGATAGGTGCGGCCGTCCACCCGGACGTTGATCGGCCAGCCGCCCGCCGTCGCGGCGAACGGGCCGTCCATCACCCGGCCGTCCCGGCTGCGCCCGCTGCCGCCGAGGAAGTCCGGCGCCCACAGCGAGGCGCGCGTCGACCGGTCGGTCGACCAGTCCCAGTACGGCAGCGCCACCGACGCGTCCACCGACTGCAGCGCCCGCTCGAACTCCAGCAGGAATCTGCGGTGCCACGGCAGGAACGACGGCGAACGGTGGCCGGTGCGCTCGCCGTTGTCGGTGTCGCCGAGTATGAAGGCGTTGTGCGTGGTGACGAAGGCGTCGTAGCGGCCGCTGCGCTTGAGTTCGAGGACGGCGGCGACGAAGCGCCGCTTCTCGTCGGCGGTCAGAGACGCCTGGTTCTTGCGGACGGTCATGGTGCGGTGCTCCCAGTGTGCGTGAGGACAGGGCGGTCGGCCGGTCAGCCGGCGGGGAAGGGTTCGAGCCGGGCGCCCTGCAACTCGTCGACCGCGGCACGGGCGGCGGCCCGGGGGGTGGGCGCCGGGTCGTAGTGACGGACCACGCTGATCCAGGAGCCGTCGGCGTTGCGCATCACATGCAGCTCGACTCCGTCAATGAGCACGGCGTAGCCGCCGCCGTGGTGATGACCGCTCCCGGCGGCAGGCCGGCCCTGGATGCGGCGGCCCTTGTAGACCTCGTCGAACGAGTCGGGGGAGCCGTGAGAGCCGTGAGTGTCGTGGGAATCGTGCTCGCCGGCCCGGGCGGCGGGGACGGCGGCCAACTGGACACCGGCGACGACGGCCGTCGCGGTGAGTGCGCGACGACGGCTGAGTTCCGGCATGCGGGACCTCCTGGGGTGCGTTCGATTGACGGCCCCGCATGCCTATCGGCCGGGAGGAGAACGGGAGAAATCGGCAGCGGCGGGTTGGCTGCGATCCGGACAATCAATGACAAGTAGTGCAGTATTGAACGAAGATGATCTTGCCGTTCGCGGGACCCGCGGGAGGCGGAAGGGGTAATTCCTTTCCGCGTGAGCACCACTTCCGGTGGATTTTCGCGCACCGGCGCCTCGCTCGTGGTGTGGCTCACGTGGGAAAACTGGCGCGATCGGGCAGGCGGGGCGTCCGTCGGCCGATGCCCCGCACTGCTACCCTGCGTCGTCAATCCACCACGTCCGGTTAATTCCTAGGGGTGCGCGTGAAGGTCGCCTGTGTCGGCGGCGGGCCCGCCGGCCTGTATCTCTCGATCCTGCTCAAGCGGCAGGACCCGTCCCACGACATCACCGTCCACGAGCGCGACCCGGAGGGCTCGACCTACGGGTGGGGCGTCACCTACTGGCAGGGACTCCTCGACAGACTCCGCGCCTGTGACCCCGAGTCGGCGGACGCGATCGACGAGAGCTCCGTCCGCTGGAACGAAGGGGTGGCACACGTAAGGGATCTGGCGACCCGTCAGCCGGGTGACGAGGGGCACGGCATCGGCCGGCACAAGCTGCTGGAGATCCTCGCCGCCCGAGCCCGCGCCCTCGGCGTACGGATCGAGTACGAGAGCGAGATCACCGCCGAGGACCTGCCGGACGCCGACCTCGTCGTGGCCTGCGACGGCGTCCACAGCGCCCTGCGCACCCGCCATGCGGACGAGTTCGGCGCCGAACTCGCACCTGGTCGCAACTCCTACGTCTGGCTCGGCACCACCAAGGTCTTCGACTCCTTCACCTTCGCCTTCGTGGAGACCGAGCACGGCTGGATCTGGTGCTACGGCTACCCCTTCAGCTCCGAGCAGAGCACCTGCGTGATCGAATGCACCCCCGAGACCCTGGCCGGACTCGGCCTCGACCGGGCGAGCGAGGGCGACGGCCTCGCCGACCTGGAGAAGCTCTTCGCGCACATCCTCGACGGCCACCCCCTGATCGGTCGCGCGTCCGCCGCGGGCAGCGCCCAGTGGCTGACCTTCCGCACCCTCACCAACCGCACCTGGCGCCGCGACAGCCTCGTCCTCCTCGGCGACGCCGCGCACACCACCCACTACTCGATCGGCGCCGGCACCACCCTCGCCCTGGAGGACGCCATCGCCCTCGCCGACGCCCTGCGCGAGAGTACCGACCTCCCGCAGGCCCTCGCCCGCTACGAACAGGAACGCAAGTCGGCCCTGCTCTCCCCGCAGAGCGCCGCCCGCTACAGCGCCCAGTGGTACGAGAACCTCACCCGCTACATCGGCCTGCCCCCGGAGCAGATGTTCGCCCTGCTCGGTCAGCGCCACTCGCCGCTGCTGCCCTATGTGCCGCCCCAGCTGTACTACCGGCTCGACCGGGCCGCCGGGCGGCTGGAGGCCCTGCGCCGCTTCAAACGCTGGCTGGGCCCGAAGCTGGCGCGCGGCGCGCACACCCGGGCGCCGGCCTCCCGCGACTAGTCGGGGCCCCGCGCCCTAGGGGAACAGCCGACCGTGCAGCGGGGCGCGGAACACCCGGTGCGGGTCCAGCCGTTCGAGCGTGTCCGCCGCCTCGTCCCACGCGGAGCCGAAGGACTCCGGCACCGCCGTGCCCAGCACCTCCCCGTCGCTCCACACGGCCTCGTCCGTGTATCCCCAGCCCTTGGACCACTCCACCCGGGTGAGCGCGTGCCCGCCGTCGTAGGTCGCGAGCAGGAAGCGCTCCAGCTCGCGGTAGAAGGCGTCGGCGTACGGCGTTCCCGGCAGCGTCAGCACGTCCAGCCAGACGGCCGTGTCCCACTCGGGGTGGTCCGGGTCGGGCCGCAGCGCGGAGAGCGACGGCGCCCGGGCACCGGTGAGTCCGGCTTCGGCCGGGTCGTCGAGACCGGTCACCCGGATCTCCACGGAACCGTTGACGGGGAAGCGGCCCAGGGCGGCGTACGCGGTCAGCCGCTCCCGGTAGAAGGAGGTGAACTCGGCGACGACACGCTGCACTTGAGCCCGGCTCGTCAGCACCGCGTAGCCGTTGGCGTGCACCCGCAACGTGGTCGGCCTGATGTACAGCAGCGTGTTCTTCGACGGCCCCCAGACGTCCGCCGACAGGGTCGCCACGAGCCCGAGCGCCGCGACGTCCAGCTGCGCGTTGCCGAGCACCGGCGCCAGATACCAGGCCCCGTCCGCGACCATCCGCCCGGCCAGGTCCGCCACCGGCGTCGGGACGTTGTCGGAGAACGGGTAGGGGTACGGCGACGTCACGCGGCGCGAGGTGAGCGGCTTGGTCGGTTCGACGGACCACACCTTGAACCACGGAGACTCGGTGAACGCGAACCAGATGGCCTCCACCCGCCCCTCGGCCTCCAGGAAGCTCGCCAGTGTCCGCCCCGGCGTGCCCGGCGCCGCGAACAGCTCCTTCGCCGCAATGTCCGTACGGCTGACGCACCGCAGGTTGCTGTTCGCCCCCACCCGCAGCACTGCCTCGGTCACCAGCGACCGCCCGAGATGCGTGAGCAGCGCGGCGCAGTCCGCCTCGTCACGGCGGTACGTGCGCAGGCCGTACGCCCCGCTGTCGGCGTCCCACACCACGGCCGTCAGGGACAGCACCCGGTTGCTGAGCGAGCCGTAGGTCTGCCCGGGCAGCCGCTCCTCGCCCGCCGCCGGCACGGCGGTGCCGTGCGCGTCCACGGCGAGCGCGCCGCCCAGGGTGAGGTCGCCGGGGGCCGGCGAGGCGGTGACGCCGAGGCCGTGCCCTTCGAGAAAGGTGAGCAGCGCCTCCAGCGTGACACCCGTCCCTGCCCGCACCTCGTCGGACGCGACCAGGGTCAGATCCGTCAGATGCGGGGCGGTGTCGACGAGCAGGACCGGCGCGTCCGCCGACGTGCCCTCCTCGACGGTCAGCGGCGACCAGCCGTGCGCCGCGCCCCGGGGCCGTGCCGTCCAGCCGTGCCGCCAGGCCCAGTTGACGACGTCGACCACCTGGTCCGGGGTCGCCGGCGCGCACGCCCACAGCCCGGTCACGGTGATCTCGCCGTCCCAGTTGCGGTACGCCGTACGGGAGAGGGGGACGTCCACGGGGAAGTCCGGCAGTTCCTGCGCGGCGACCGCCGGGTCGGCGGCCACCAGGGCGGGGACGGCGGCCAGGGCCGCGGTCGCGGTGCGCAGAAGGCCGCGGCGGGTCCAAGACGGGTCCCCCGGCTGATGGTTGCTCACTGAACGATCAGTCACGGGCTCACGCTAGGGGCCCGTCGACCCATGCGGCCGCTCTGTCGAACACCGTCACTCTTGTGGGTGAAGGATTCACAGGTGACGGCCCGGAGCGGCCCGTTCCGCACCGGGTGCCCCCGGATGACAGACTGACCTCATGGACGAGCGCGAATTCGGTAGGTCTGGTCAGCACGCATCCGTCGTCGGTCTCGGCACCTGGCAACTGGGCGCCGACTGGGGAGACGTCGACGACAAGGAGGCCCTGACGGTTCTGGAGGCGGCCGCCGAGTCGGGCGTCACCTTCTTCGACACCGCCGACGTCTACGGCGACGGACGCAGCGAGCAGACCATCGCCGCCTTCCTGAGCGGCCGACCCGACCTGCACGTGCTGGTCGCCACCAAGATGGGCCGCCGGGTCGAACAGATCCCCGAGAACTACGTCCTGGACAACTTCCGCGCCTGGAACGACCGCTCCCGCCGCAACCTCGGCATCGACCGCATCGACCTCGTCCAGCTGCACTGCCCGCCCACCCCCGTCTACTCCAGCGACGAGGTCTTCGACGCCCTCGACACCCTCGTCGAGGAGGAGCGCATCGCCCACTACGGCGTCAGCGTGGAGACCTGTGCCGAGGCCCTCACCGCGATCGCCCGGCCGGGCGTGGCGAGCGTGCAGATCATCCTCAACCCGTTCCGCCTGAAACCCCTGTACGAGGTGCTCCCGGCGGCCCGCGAGGCCGGCGTCGGCATCATCGCCCGCGTCCCGCTCGCCTCCGGACTGCTCTCGGGCAAGTACACCGAGGACACCGTCTTCCCGGACAACGACCACCGCACCTACAACCGGCACGGCGAGGCCTTCGACCAGGGCGAGACCTTCTCCGGCGTCGACTACGCCACCGGCGTCCGGGCCGCCGTCGAGTTCGCGGCCCTCGCCCCCGAGGGGTACACCCCGGCCCAGCTGGCGCTGCGCTGGATCATCCAGCAGCCCGGTGTGACCAGCGTGATCCCGGGCGCCCGCTCGCCCGAGCAGGCCCGCGCCAACGCGGCCGCCGCCAAGCTCCCGGAGCTGTCCGAGCAGACCCTCGCGGCCGTCCGCGACCTGTACGACCGGCGCATCAAGGAGCAGGTCGAGGGACGCTGGTAGGCCACCCGGGCGGTGATCGGGGGACGATCGCCGCCCACGGGGTACTCGCCGGGAGAGAGCACCGAGGAGGTACTCGAACCGGGCGGAGGAGGCCAGGTGACGGACGCGGCGGGAGCCGAGCGGCGCAGGGGGCGCGACGAGACCGAAGAGGAGCGAGCCGACCGCATGTGGGGGGAGCTCATCCAGGAGGTCCGCGTCGCCCAGACAGGCGTGCAGATCCTCTTCGGCTTCCTGCTGACGGTGGTGTTCACCCCGCGCTACGCGGACCTGGCCCACACCGACCAGGTCATCTACATCGTGACCGTCTGCCTGGGCGCCTGCTCGACCGGCGCGCTCATCGGCCCCGTGTCCCTGCACCGTCTGGTCGCCGGGCGGCGGGTGAAGCCGCAGGCGGTGCGGTGGGCGTCCCGGCTGACCCTCGTCGGCCTGATCCTGCTGCTCGCCACCATGACCGCCTCGCTGCTGCTGATCCTGCGCGTGGCCACCCACGACGACTACGTGCCCTGGCTGGTCTCCGGCGTGGTCACCTGGTACGCGCTGTGCTGGTTCGTGCTGCCGCTGTGGACCCGGCGCCGCTATACGACACAGTGACGCCGGGTGACGCCGGCAGCGACCCCCGCCGGCGGCAGGCGTACGGCTCTACCCGCCGTACGGCTGCCCGGCTGCGGCGGCGCTGCCGCGGGCGCCGCGCAGCGCGGTGATGCAGCTGCCGATCGCCTGCTGGAGCTCCTCCAACTGCTGCACCATGTCGTCCTCGTAGAAGTCCTGCGCGTCGACGTCGTCGAAGGTGAGCTCCTCGAAAACCTTCGTCGCCCGCTGCAGGCTGCTGTAGAACTTCGTGCGCCGTTCCTGGACGCGCAGCTCGGGATCGGCCTCCACGGTCTCCACGACGAGGCTCTTCATCGTGTCGTAGGCCTCGGTGGCCCACTCACCGGCGTCCTCGTGGTCGTCCAGCTCGTCGAGCAGCGAGAGGTGCCGCTCGGCCTCCTGACGCAGCTCGACGGGTGCGTCGATGGTCTGCCCGGCGGGAGTCTTCACCTGGCCGGACTCGGCGATCTGACGGACGTAGCCGATCCGGTCGGCCGAGCGGCTCTCGCTCGCCACGGCCTTCTTGAGGTCGTCGGTGCGCACGACGTCACGGGCCAGCTCGGCCTGGAGGTCCGGGTCCTCCTTGATGCGGTCCAGGAGCGCGGCGCGGGCCGCGCGGGCGGTCGAGGGGTCGGCGAGGATCGCGGCGCGCAGGGCGGTGGGGTTCTCCGCGACCTCCAGCGCCTTCGTCGGGCGGATGCCCTCGGCCTCGGCGGCCTCCGCGATCGCGGTGCCGCGCTCGGAGGAGGCACTGGAACGGGAGACGTAGTAGGTGAGCCACACGTCGGCGTCCGGCAGTTCGACCTCCTGGCCCGGCGCCAGCTCCTCGAAGTGCGGGACGAGACCGTCGTCGGCGGCCCGGTCCCAGGCCTTGTAGTAGCGCATGACGCGATCGGCGGAGCAGCCCGCCAGCTCCGCGAACTCCTTCGCCGGCACCTTCGGCGTCTCGTCCGCGCTCTGCCCGCCCGGCCGGACGCTGCGCGCCACCATCAGGCCGAAGGCCCACCCGCCGGTCCGCGCGTAGACGCCGAACTCGCGGGCGTCGCGCGCCACGAGGTCGGACAGGGGCGCCGGGGGCGTCTCGGCGGGCGCCTCGACGGACTTCTGGGCGGACGTCTCGGGCAGGTCGATCGCCAGGGTCACGGATGACTCTCCTCTGCGGGCTGCTGAACGTAGGATCGGCACTGCGAGAGTGCAGACCGGCAGCCTATATGGGCCCATTGGCGATGCTTTGACAGACCCGCGTGCGGGTGTGGAGCCCGTCAGCCGAGGGCGTCGCGCAGTGCGGGCAGCAGGGTCTTCTCCGCCCAGTCCAGGTACGCGGGCTGCGAGTCGCCGCCGATCTGCACCAGGGCGATCTCCGTGAACCCGGCTTCGGTGTACGGGCGTACGGCCTCGACGAAGTCGTCCGGATCGTCGCCGCAGGGGATCGCCGAGGCGACGTCGTCCGGTGTCACGAACTGGGTGGCCGACTCGAAGGAGTCCGGGTGCGGCAGTTCGGAGTTCACCTTCCAGCCGTTGCCGAACCAGCGGAACTGCGCGTGCGCCCGCTTCACGGCCGTGTCCCGGTCGGCGTCGTGGCAGACCGGGAGCTGGCCCACGCGCGGCTTGCCCTGGCCGCCGTGCCGGTCGAACGCCTCCAGCAGACCGGCCTTGGGCTCGGTGGCGATCACCAGATCGGCCAGCCTGCCCGCCAGTTCGCAGGACTGCTCGCCGGAGACGGCGATGCCGATCGGCGGCGGCTCGTCGGGGAGGTCCCACAGCCGGGCCGAGTCCACGTCGTAGTGGGTGCCGTGGCGCGTCACGTGTCCGCCACCGAAGAGCGCGCGGATGATCTCCACGGCCTCCTCCAGCATCTCGTGCCGCACGTCCACCGTGGGCCAACCACCGCCCACCACATGCTCGTTGAGGTTCTCTCCGGCGCCGAGCCCCAGCCGGAACCGCCCCTCGGACAGCAGCTGCATCGTCGCCGCCTTCTGCGCTGCCACCGCCGGGTGGTAGCGGAAGGACGGGCACGTCACGTACGTCATCAACGGAATGCGCGACGTGGCATGGGCGGCGGCTCCGAGCACGCTCCATGCGTACGGTGAGTGCCCCTGCGCGCGCAGCCAGGGGAAGTAGTGGTCCGACGTCACCGAGAAGTCGAAGCCCACCTCCTCGGCGCGTACCACGTGGTCGACCAGTTCACGAGGGCCGGCCTGTTCGGTCATCATCGTGTATCCGATTCGCACCATAGGGGCCGAGTCCCCGGCCGCCGGGGGAGGAAACGGGCCACCGGTGACCTGAAAGAGCCGTCGATCATCGTCCGCAGTCCGGGCAGGATGCAGGTATGAGCGCCCGCCCACTGCCTTCCGGCACCCCGTCCGCCGAGGGCGTCGACGCCCTCGGCGTCCTCGCCTTCCTCGACGCCGTGGAGGCGGCCGAGACCGTCGAGCCGCACAGCCTGATGATCCTGCGCCACGGCCGGCTCGTCGCCGCCGGCTGGTGGGAGCCGTACACCCCCGACCGGCTCCACCTGCTGTACTCGCTGAGCAAGAGCTTCACGTCGACGGCCGCCGGGTTCGCCGTCGCCGAGGGACTCGTCGACCTCGACGATCCGGTCCTGTCGTACTTCCCGGAGTTCGACGCGGACATCACCGACCCGCGCAGCCGCGCCATGCTGGTGCGGCACGTGGCGGCGATGGCCAGCGGGCACGAGGCGGAGACCTACGAGCGGGCGCGCGCGCTCGACCCCGACGACCCGGTCCGCGGCTTCCTGCTGCTGCCGCCGGACCGCGACCCGGGAACCGTGTTCGCGTACAACCAGCCCGCCACCTTCACGCTCGCCGCGATCCTGCAGCGCGTCACGGGGCAGTCGCTCACCGCCTATCTGCGGCCGCGCCTGCTGGACCCGCTCGGCATCGGCGAGGTCGCCTGGCTCACCGGCCGGTCCGGGCGCGAGCTCGGCTTCAGCGGTCTGCACGGCACCACCGACGCGATCGCCCGGCTGGGACAGCTGTACCTGGACGAGGGAGTGTGGGAGGGCGAGCGGCTGCTGTCGCGGGAGTGGGTCGCCGAGGCGACGCGCGAGCAGGTGGCCACCGCGCCCGGCACGGCGGCCGACGCGGACCGCCTGGACTGGGACCGCGGCTACGGCTTCCAGTTCTGGCGTTCCCGGCACGGCTACCGCGGCGACGGCGCCTACGGACAGTTCTGCCTCGTCCTGCCCGAGTACGACGCCGTGATCGCCACGACCGCGGCGACGAACGACATGCAGGCCCTGCTCACCCTAGTCTGGGAGCACCTGCTGCCCGCGTTCCGGCCGCAGCCGCTGACCGGCCGCGAGGACGCCGACGCGGCCCTCGCACAGCGTCTGGCCAGGCTCGCGCTCCCCCCGGCCCCCGGAAAGCCCGCACCGCCGGAGCGGGACGGGGAATGGTCGGGCGCCGCATTCACCCCCCACGGCGGTGCCTGCCAGGCCGTGCCGGAGCTGACCGGCGCCGCAGTCGCCAAGGGCCCGGACGGCTGGACGCTGAGCCTGGTCGAGGATCCGGACGGCCCGCGCCTGGAGGCGCCCCTGGGCTTCGGCGGCTGGCAGGTGACCGACGAGCCGCTGCCCATCGCCGTGAGCGGCGGGTGGACCGACGGCGACTCGCTCACCGCGCACATCGCCTTCCTCGAGACCCCGCACCGGCTGCGGGTGACGTGCTCCCTCTCCGAGCGGACCTTCACCGCCGGCTGGGACACGGAGCCCCTGCACGGCGGCGCGCTGCGCTCGCTGCGCGCCCCCCGGCCGTCGGGACGCTCAGGCGGCTGAACCCGGCCGGAACGTCCGCAGGAACGTCTCCAGGGCCTGCCGGTTCGCGCTCTTGTCCCAGTCCGCGGCGGGCGTCGTCCAGCGCAGCGAGAAGCTGCGGTGCCCGCCCAGGAGGAAGCCCCGGCCGAACGTGCGCACCTGTGTGCCGTCGACGTCCTGGAGCCACTCCATGTCGGCGGCCTTGTACCCCTGGTACGTCGTCCCCTCGATGTCGCCGAGCCGCCGGAAACCGTCGGCCTTCTTCAGGTTGGGCTCGACCTCGTCGCGCCAGATGGCCACCGGGTCCGGTCCGGCGCTCTCGCTGTAGGTCACCGCGAGGGTGCGCGGGTCGCCCGTCGCCCCGAAGGTGATCCGGTACGCCTGATCGGCGCCGCGCACCGTTTCCAGCCGCTTCCAGCCCGCGGGCAGGGCGACCGAGAAGCCCTCGGGCGCACGGTAGACGCGGAAGCCGGCCGGGAGGGCGTCGGCGGAGGCCGACGGCGGCGCCGAGGGGGAGGCGTCCGGAGACGTGCTGGGGGAGGTGCTGGGGGACGGGCTGCCCGAGGCGGTGGGGGGCGGAGTCGGAGTGGGCGTCACGGGGGCTCTGTCGCCGACGTCCTCGCTCGGCGACCCGGCGGACGCGGACGGCCGGGCCTGCGCACCGCCCGACGCCGTGTCGTCGCCGTCCGGCAGTTGGTGGGTCACGGCGAGCGCGGCGACCGCCACGGTGACCACGGCCAGGGCCGTCCCGGCTGCCATGGCCCGGCCGCTCCACTGCGGACCGATGTGCCGGGCCGCGGCGCACGCCCGCTTCAGCTTGGGGGCCGGCATCACCCCGTGCGGGTCCTCGTCCAGCACCCGGGTGAGGGACTGGCGTACGACCGTCCGGGTCAGCCGCTCCCGGGAGTCCTTGCGCAGCAGCCCCTGCACGGTCCCGGTGAGCGGGCCCGCGCGCAGCGGGGTGCGCAGCGGCAGCCGGTCCACGCCCTTCAGCGTGCTCTCCGGCCGGTCCCGGTCGCGGTACGGCGGCCGTCCCTCGACCATCGTGTAGAGGATGGCGCCCAGCGCCCACAGGTCGGCCGCCGGACCGATCCGCTCGTCCCGGGCCTGCTCGGGCGAGGCGTACGCCGGCGCCGCGACCCGTGGGGCGAGGGTCGCGCCCGCCAGCCCGAAGCCGGTGAGGACGAGCGGGCCGCGGGCCCGCAGGAAGACCTGACCGGGGCTCAGCTCGCCGTGGGTGATGCCCTCACCGTGCGCGGTCTCGAGCACGTCGAGCAGCTCCAGCCCGATCGCCGCGGCTCGCGCCGGACTGAACGACCCCTTCTGCGCGAGGAGTTGCCCCAGCGGCAGGCCGTCGATCCACTCGGTGACGGTCCACAGCGAACCCTCCTCCTGCACGGCGTCCACGACCGCGGCGATCCGGCCGGGGCACAGCCGCGCCACCGTCTCCGACATCCGCAGGACCCGGTCGGCGGCCTGACGTGCCTTCTCCTCGCCCTGATCGGGGGGCAGTCCGATCCGGGTGACCAGGCACGGCCGCGCGGCTCCGGTGTCCTCGACGTACTCGCCGTACCAGCTGACGCGGTTCGTCTCCTGGTGGACGATGTCGAGCAGCCGGTACCTCCCGGCCACCAACTCGTGCGTGGAGACGTGCGTCTTGACCATGGCCATCCCTCGCTGAACCGCCGGTTCTCACCCTTGCCCATGGGTACGACCGGCGAGAGGGGGTCCGTTCAATGGGAAGGCAACTCCGATGGGTTTCCTGTCTTTCATTCAAAAGGCCGACCGTATGAGCCGAAGGGATGTGCGAGAAAAGGGAATTGCCGGGGCGCGTCCGGGATCCGTCCAGCGGTGTAACCAGCGGTAAACAGGCCGTCGGCGACTTCCCGGGGATCCCGGAAACGACCTTCTCGGCCGCGCCCCATTCCTGCTTGGCGGCCCTCCCGACGGATTTTCCTTATCCCGGCCGAGTGGTCTCAGCGCAGCCCGAACCGATCCATCCAGGCCACCATGTCCGCGGCCGTCGCGTTGCCCCCGCAGACCACCAGCCCCAGCCGGGCGCCGTCCCCCACCCGGGCCACCACCTGCCGGGCCGCGGGCACGAGGCAGCCGGCCGCCGGCTCGCTCCACACCTTGGCGTGTTCGGCGAGCTCCAGGCAGCCCCGCACGGCCTCCCGGTCGGGGACCACCAGCACCTCGTCCACCAGGGCGCGGGCATGGTCGTACGTCAACTGCGAGACGCTCGGCGCGCTGAGGGTGGAGACGATCGACGACAGCTCCACCTGCACCGGGCCGCCCGCCGCCAGCGCCTGCTGCATCGCCTGCGCGCCCTCGGTCTCCACGCCCCAGACCCGCAACGCCGGGCGGCGGGCGCGCAGGGCCGCGGCGACGCCGGCGATCAGGCCGCCGCCCCCGACGCTGACCAGCACGTCCGTGAGCTCACCGGCGTCCGCCGCGAACTCCAGGCCGACCGTGCCCTGGGCCGCGACGACCACCGGATCGTCGAACGGGTGCACCAGCGTGAGACCCTCCTCCCGCAGGCGCTCCGCCCGTGTGAACGCGCCGCCCATCGTGTCGGTCAGCTGCACCGAGGCGCCGGTCGCCGCCACGATCTCGACGGAACGGGCGGGCGCCGAACGCGGCATCACGACCGTGGCCTTGACGTTCAGCGCGGCCGCCATGACCGCGAGCGCGATCCCGTGGTTCCCGCCGCTCACGGCCACGACCCCCGCGGCCCGCTCGGCCTCGCTCAACGACAGCAGCTTCGCCGTCGCCCCGCGCGCCTTGAACGAACCGGTGCGCTGCAGAAGCTCCAGCTTCATGGTGACGGGAACGCCGAGCAGCGCCGACAGGCCCGGGCTCGGCACGGTCGGGGTGCGGACGAGATGTCCGGCGATCCGCTCGGCCGCGCCTTCGATGTCCGAGATACCGATCAAGGCAATCACCCTTCCGGCGCGGGAGAGGAGGAAGCGCCGCGCCTGGTCCTGTCGCACCCTGGCCGGGCATCGCGCGGCAGGTCAACTCGGCCATGGCCAGGGCCCGTAGACCGGTCGTGCGAGATCGGTCACATGCGGTCGAGGCAACCTCCTTCCGTCGCACCGCATCTCCAGAGGCGAAGCGCGGTTGGCCGCTCGAAGTCGTCTGCGTCGACCATTTCAGGGTTTACATGGACATGACCGATCCGTAAGGGTGGAGGTCCGGGGCCCGACCAGCCCCCTGGTGTCCAACGACACCGCGTCTTGCGGCGGTCGGTGACTCCGGCCGTCCGAACGAAGGAACCCTCACCAGTGCGCAGCGCACACATACGCAGCCTGGCGCTCGCCGTCGCCGTGACGACGGCCGCCACGGGCCTGGCGGGCACGGCCTTCGCCGCCCCGTCCGCGAGCTCCGCGGGGGAGACCCGCGCCACGGCCGCGACCGCCTCGCAGGCCGACCGCGTCGTCGAGGCCGCCCGTACCGCCGCCTTCGCCCACGCCTCGGCCACCGGCGTCGGCCGAGGCGACGAACTCCAGGCCCAGGACGTCCTGATCGACCCGGAGGGCGCACGACACGTCCGCTTCGTCCGCACCCACCAGGGCATGCCGGTCCTCGGCGGCGACCTCGTCGTCCACCTCACCCAGCGGCTCGCCTACGCGGGCGTCACGCGCGCCGCCGGTCACGCCGTCGACCCGGCCACCGTCAAGGCCGAGCTGACGGCCCGCCAGGCGGAGGCGAAGGCCGCGGCCGTGGCCAAGGGGGACGCGGACAGCGCCGAACTCGTGGTCGACGCCCGCCGCGGCGCCTCCGCCCTCGCCTACCGGATCCGCGTGACCGACAGCGGCACCACCGAGGCCGGCGGCTCCCGCACGGTCGTCGTCGACGCCCGCACCGGCACGGTGCGCAGCAACACGCCCGACAGCGACGAGTTCCTCTCGCCCGAACTGCTGGACACCCTGCGCGAGCGCGGCGAGACCCTCGACCCCGCCACCGGCGCCGCCCCGCGGGCCGCGGCCCTGAGCGCGGCCCCCGCGGCCGGCGCCGCCGTACGCTACCCGTCGACGGCTGTCGGCACCGGCACCTCCCTGTTCGCCGGGAAGGTCTCCCTGACCACCACCCGCACCGCGCGGACCAGTTACCTGCTGAAGGACCCCTCCCACTGGAACACCGAGACGCGCGACGCGCGCAACCAGGAAGTGGAGGGCTTCGCGAGCGGCCGGGCGTTCACCAGCGCAACCAACACATGGGGCAACGGCGCCGTCTCCAGCCGCACCAGCGCCGCCGTGGACGCCCAGTACGGCGTCACCAAGACCCTGGACTTCTACCGGAAGACCTTCGGCCGCAAGGGCATCGCGAACGACGGCAAGGGCGCCCGCGCCATGGTCCACTTCGGCCAAGAGGTGGGCAACGCGTTCTGGGACCCGACCTGCGGCTGCATGCTCTACGGCGACGGCGACGGCTCCTTCATCAAGAAGCCCCTCGTCGTCCTCGACGTCACCGGCCACGAGCTCACCCACGGCGTCGTCGACGCGACGGCCCGGCTGGAGCCCACGTCCGTCGACGGCGACGGCAACCAGTACGGAGAGCCGGGCTCCCTCAACGAGTCCCTCGCCGACATCTTCGGCTCCAACGTCGAGTTCAGCGCCGACAACCCCAAGAACCCGCCGAACTACCTGATCGGCGAGAAGCTCGGCCTCGACCAGAAGTTCCTGCGCCGCCTCGACAAGCCGTCCCTGGACGTCCTCGAAGGCACGATCGACTACTGGTCGCCGCAGGTGTACAACACCGAGGTGCACGCCGGTTCCGGCGTCTCCTCGCATGCCTACTACCTCCTCGCCGAGGGCAGCGGCCGCAAGCAGATCGGCGCCGTCACCTACGACTCGCCGACCTTCGACGGGGCCCCGGTGAAGGGCATCGGCCGGGCGAAGGCGACCGCGATCTTCTATCGCGCCCTGACCCGCTACATGGTCTCCTCGACCGACTTCCACGGCGCCCGCATCGCGACGCTCAAGGCCGCCCGGGATCTCTACGGGCCGATCAGCACCGAGTACCGGACGGTGGTCCGGGCCTGGGCAGCCGTCAACGTGACCGCCGCGAACACGCCGGCCGCCGCCCGCTGACGGCCGGCCGGTGAGGGGTGCGCCCGCCCGGGAGTCCGGGCGCGCCCCTGCCGGCCGGGCGGATCAGCCGGACGCGCCGGGCTCGGGTTCGGGTTCGGGTTCGGGTTCGAGGAGCCGATCGCGGTAGGCGATCGCCACGGCCTCCGTACGGCTCGCCGCGCCGAGCTTGGCCAGGATGTTGGAGACGTGGACGCTCGCCGTCTTGCCGCTGATGAACAGCTCCTCGCCGATCTGCCGGTTGCTGCGGCCGAGCCCGAGCAGCCGCAGGACGTCCTGCTCGCGGGCCGTCAGGGTGAGCGAACGGTCCCGGCCGCCGGACGGGCCGTGAGTGAGGCGCCCGCGCCGGATCAGGGCGTCCACCCGCGCCACCAGGGGCACGGCGCCCAGTCGTACGGCCGTGTCCCGGGCGGCGCGGGCCTCGTTGCCCGCTTCCTCGCGCCGGTCGGCCGCCAACAGGGCCTCGGCGTACCGCAGTCGGCACCGGGCGAGTTCGTACGCGTCGCCGTGGTCGAACGCCGCGACCGCCCTCTCCCAGGCCGTCGGGTCCGGCCCCGTCGTGGCCCACGCGCACTCGGCCTCGGCGCGGGCCAGCCAGGCGTGGCCCTCCGGGCCCTGGGGCAGACCGTTCTCGCCGCGCAGGGTCACCTCCCGGGCCGGCTCCAGGAGCTCGGCGGCCACGACCGACCAGCGGCGGGCCGCCGACTCGTCGCCGGCGAGCCTGGCCCCCGCGGCCGCGTCGGCGACCGCCGTGAGGGTGAGCGCGGTGAGCCGCACCAGGACGTCCGGGCGCGTCCCCGACTCGGCCACCAGGGAGTCGACCGTGGACCGCAGCTGCGCCACCGCCGCCTCGGCATCGCCGCTCTGCGCCGCCGCGTCGGTCAGCACGTTGCCCGCCGCCAGTGCGGCCATCCAGTCGAAAGGCCCCTCCAGCAGGGCCCGGGCGCGGTCGACGGCGCTCTTCTCGCCGCGCGCGAGGGCCACGTACAGGGCCGGCCCCACCGCGAACCCGCCCGAGACCGGCAGCACCGCCAGGTCGGTGGCCGCCGTCCGCACACACTCGTCCCAGCGGCCCAGCGTGTAGAGCACCAGCAGGTGCAGATGCCGCATCCCCAGCGGATACGGCGAGGACAGCAGCCCGGCCCGGCGGGCGCGGTCCAGGCCCTCGGCCAGCCAGGGCAGGCACTCCTCCGGCCTCCCGGCCTCGTAGGCGCCGATCGCCAGGGTGAACAGGGCCCGCATCTCCACCGGGGCGTTGCCCCCGAGCCGGGCCAGTTCACGCGCCTCCTTCAGGCGCGCGCGGCCCTCGGCGGAGCGGCGGCCGTCCCCTTCCAGGTTGGCCAGGGAGACCAGGAGGTCGGCCCGTGCGTCCGTCAGATCCAGCCGCTCGGCGACGGACAGCGCCTGGCGGGCGACGCGCAGAGCGGTCCCGGTGTCGCCGACCTGGCGCGCGGCCAGCACATGGGTGGCCGCGGCCCACACCCACGTCGGCGACGGCGGTTCGGCGGGGATCATCGCGAGCGCCTCGGTGCTGTAGGCGAACGCGGCCGACTGGCTGTCGACGCCCATGAGGGTGCCCGCGAGCGTGTACCGCACCCGGGCGGCGAGTTCGGAGTCGGCGTCCTGGCCGACGCTCGCGAGCGCGGCGCGGGTCAGGGAGACCGCGCGGTGCGCCTCGCCGGCGTGCGCGGCCGCCGCCGAGGCGCGCAGCATCAGCGTGACCCGGTCGGTCCCCCCGCCCTCGCCCGATGGCAGGGCCGAGGCGGGCACCGACTGCCACAGGTCGAGGACGGTTTCCAGATGGTGCAGTTCCTCGGCGGGCGCCCCCACGTGCTGGGCGTGGTCGGCGGCCTCCAGGGAGGCGGCGAGGGCCTCGCCCAGGTCGTGGCTCTCGCGGTGGTGGTGGGCACGCTCGGCGGCGGTCTCGGCACGGTGGGGCCGACCCGCCAGCAGGCGGGCGAACGCGCCGTGGAGCCGTGAGCGTTCGCCCGGGAGCAGGTCGGCGTACACCGCCTCGCGCGCGAGGGCGTGCCGGAACGCGTAGGTGCCGTCGTCGGCCGCGACCAGGAGCTGGTGGCCCACGGCCTCGCGCAGCGCCGACTCCAGCTCGTCCTCGGGCAGCCCCACCGCGTCCCGCAGCAGGTCGTGCTCCACGCGGCGACCGGCGACGGCGGCGGTCCGCAGCACCTGCTGGGAGGTGTCGGGGAGTTGCTCGACCCGGATGAGCAGGAGGTCCGCCAGCCCGCTGGGCATGCCGCCCGCCTCCGTGTCCGACGCCGCGAGCAGCTCCTCCGCGTAGAAGGCGTTGCCCTCGGCGCGGGCCACGATCCGGCGCACCGTGGCCTCCGGCAGCGGCCGGTCCTCCAGGGCGCGCACCAGGCGGGCCACCTCGGCGTCCGCCAGCGGCCGCAGCTCCAGCCGGTCCACGGCCGGCAGCCGCACCAGCTCGGCCAGCAGCGGGCGCAACGGGTGCCTGCGGTGCAGGTCGTCCGCGCGGTACGAGGCCAGCACTACCAGCCGGTGACCCGGCCCGTTGCCCGTAGGGCGCTGCAGGAAGCCCCGGCTGAGCAGGAAGCGCAGCAGGTCCCGGGAGGACTGGTCGGCCCAGTGCAGGTCCTCCAGGACGAGGAGCAGCGGCGCGACCTCCGACAGGTCGGCGAGCAGTCCCGCCATCCCTTCGAGGAGCCTCAGCCGGCCGCCCTCGCCGCCCGCTCGCGCGGCAGGGGCGGCATCCTCGCGCACCGCGTCCGTCCCCGCGCCCAGCAGCCGGTCCACGACCGGGTGCGCGGCGAGGACGGCGGCGAACCGCTCGTCGGCGGCGAGCCCGCCCAGGATCTCCGTGAACGGCAGGTAGGGCAGGCCCACGTCACCGAGGTCGACGCAGTGCCCGGTCAGCACCGTCGTCCCCGTGCGCGCGGCCCGCGCGGCGACCTCGTCCAGCACGCGTGTCTTGCCGACGCCGGCGTCCCCGGCGATCAGCACCGCGCGGGCCTCACCGCCCCGGGCGCGGTCGAGCACGCCGGAGAGCCGGGCGAGCTCTTCCTCCCGGCCGATGAACGGAGTGGCGAACACTGTCTGTTGCACGGCTCCATCCTGGCACGCGGCACCGACACAACGGCCTGCGACCAGGAACGGAACCCCGCCCGGAAGGCGTCAACCGTGCAGCGACCGTGCCCAGTCCGCCGGTACGCGCCCCGCCGGGCCCGGCGCGGGCTGGTCCGCCGGGTGGCTGGTCGGTGGGGCCAGCTCGGGTCCCGACTCGTACAGCTCGTCCGTGGAGTAGTCCCAGAACCACTCCTCGCCCGGCTCGAAGCTGCGGACGATCGGATGCCCGCTCGCCTTGTAGTGGGCGGTGGCGTGCTGGGCGGGCGAGGAGTCGCAGCAGCCGATGTGGCCGCAGGTCGCGCAGCGCCGCAGGTGGAACCACCAGCCGCCCGCCGCGTCGCAGTCGACGCACCCGGCGCCGCTGGGCGGGACGCTCGGGTCGATGGCGTCTACGTCGGTCATACGGGCTCCTCCGCGGTCTCAGGGTCCTCGGTGTTCTCGGGGGCGGGGCCGGTCAGCGGCAACAGCACCTGGAAGCGGGTGTCGCCCGGCGCGGAGTCGACGTGGAGGCTGCCGTGATGCTTGTTGACGACGATCCGCCAGGAGATGTCCAGTCCGAGACCGGTGCCCTCGCCCACCGGCTTGGTGGTGAAGAAGGGGTCGAAGATGCGGCTGCGGATGTCCGGCGGAATACCGGGGCCGGTGTCGCGGAACTCCACCAGCACCCGCTCGTCCTCCCGCGCGGTGCGCACGGTCAACGTGCCCTGGCCGCCGACGCTGTTGACGGCGAACACCGCGTTGTCGACGAGGTTCGTCCACACCTGGTTGAGCTCCGCCGGGTAGGCGGGAATCTCCGGGAGCGTCCGGTCGTAGTCCTTGACGACCTCGATGTCCCCGATCTTGCCCGACAGCATCAGCAGGGTGCTGTCGAGGAGTTCGTGGACGTCGACGGTCCGGTAGGGCGCGCGGTCCAGCTGCGAGTACTGCTTGGCCGCGTCGACGAGGTGCGAGATACGAGTGGTGGAGTCCTCGATCTCGTACATCAACAGCTCGGTCTCGACGGTGTAGTTGAGCCAGCCCACCGCGTTGGGCAGGATCTCCGTGTCCACGGCTGCCGCGACCTGCTCCAGCCAGTCGACGTCGAGCCCGGCCTGCACGAAGGTCGGCGCGTACTGCCAGCCGTGGTCCATGCCGTGGTCCTCGAGCCACTCGGTGAGCGCGTCCTCACGGTCCGAGGCCTCCAGCGGAGTGAGCGCCGGCGCCTTGGCGACCCGCTCGGCGGTGCGCTCCTGGACCTCGATGAGGCTCGCCAACGCGTCCCGGGAGAAGGGCCCCTCGGCGATCAGGCCGAGCTTGTGGCGCATCTTCGCCACCCGCTCGCGCAGCGTCGCCGTGGCCCGTACGGCCGCCGCGGCCGGGTTGTTGAGCTCGTGCGTGAGACCCGCCGACAACGACCCCAGGGCCAGCAGCCGTTCCCGCTGGCCGACGGCCCGCTGCGTGTTCTTCGACCCGAAGAACAACCCCTCCAGCAGGTGGGCCGCCATCGGGAACCACTCCCGCATGACGTCCGCGAACGACTGCGCCGGCAGCACGAAGAACCGCGTCGGCTCGGTCACCCGCATCGAGTTGGTGTAGACCTGCGGCACCTGGTCCCCCAGATAGGCCTGCATGGCCCCGGAGTACACCCCGCGCTGGGAGGTGCGGCTGACCTCGACGTCGTCCCCGCCGACCCGCCGGGAGAGCACGACCGTGCCCTCGATCATCACGTAGAAGCAGGTCGCCGGATCGCCCTCGGCGTACACGGGCCCGGGCTCGAACCTCTCCACCCGGCCCTCGCTGCACAGCCGTCCGAGCTGTTCGGGGGAGAGCTTCTCGAACAGGAACAGCGAACTGATCTCGGCCGGGCTGCACGGCATCAGCCGCCCGCTCACGACTGCTCCAGATACCGGTGGACGAGCATCACGGCCATGGCTCCCTCTCCTACGGCGGACGCGACGCGCTTGGCGGACTCGGCGCGTGCGTCGCCCGCCACGAACACGCCGGGAATGTTGGTCTCCAGGTGGTACGGCGACCGGTCCAGCTCCCAGTCGGCAGGCGGCCGCCCGTCCGGCGTGAGGTCGGGTCCCGCCAGGATGAACCCGCGCTCGTCGCGCAGCACCGTGTCGTCCAGCCAGTCGGTCAGCGGGGCCGCGCCGATGAACACGAACATCCACTGGGCGTCGACGAGTTCGCTCTCCCCGGTCGTCACGTCCCGCAGCGTCAGCTGCTCCAGGTGGCCTTCCCCGTGCGCGCTCTCGACGACCGTGCGGGGGCGCACGCTGATGTTGGGCGCTTCCTCGATCTGCTGGATCAGGTAGTGCGACATCGACGCCGCGAGGGACTCCCCGCGCACCAGCAGCGTGACGGACTTCGCGCCCCGCGCCAGGTGCATCGCCGCCTGTCCGGCCGAGTTGGCGCCGCCCACGATGTACACGTCGTGCCCCTGGCAGGAGGCCGCCTCCGTGAGCGCCGAGCCGTAGAACACCCCGCAGCCGGTCAGGTCGTCACAGCCCGGCGCCGCCAACTGCCGGTAGGAGACGCCCGTGGCGAGGATGACGCTGTGCGCGGCCACCGCCGAGCCGTCCGAGAAGCGGACCACCCGCGCGGACCCGTTGACCTCCAGCCCCGTCACCTCACGCGCGGTGAGGATCTCGGCGCCGAACTTCGTCGCCTGCCGCCGCGCCCGGTCCGTGAGCTGCCCTCCCGACACGCCGTCGGGGAAGCCCAGGTAGTTCTCGATCCGCGAGCTCTGACCGGCCTGTCCGCCCGTCGCCGACCGCTCCACCAGCACTGTCCGAAGGCCCTCGGAGGCCCCGTAGACGGCCGCGCCGAGCCCGGCCGGGCCGCCGCCGATCACCACGAGGTCGTAGAAGTCGGCCGTCGGCGTCGTCGCCAGCCCCACCTGGGCGGCCAGCTCGGGGGCGTCCGGCTCGACGAGGGGCGTGCCCTGAGCGGTGACCACCAGCGGCAGCCGTTGCCCGTCGACCCCGGCCGCGGCCAGCAGCCGCTGGCCCTCGGGCTCGTCGGCGGAGTACCAGCGGTACGGCACCTGGTTGCGCGCGAGGAACTCCCGCACCTCCGAGGAGCGCGCCGACCAGCGGTGCCCGACCACCTTCGTGGCCGGCACGGGCCGGTAGTCGCTGGACCGCCAGGCGTCCAGCAGATCGTCCAGGACGGGGTAGAGCTTCTCCTCCGGCGGGTCCCAGGGCTTGAGCAGATAGTGGTCGAGGTCGACGACGTTGATCGCGTCGATCGCCGCACTCGTGTCCGCGTACGCGGTCAGCAGCACGCGCCGGGCGCCCGGGTACACGTCCAGGGCCTGTTCGAGGAACTCGATGCCGTTCATCTGCGGCATCCGGTAGTCGGCCAGGATGACGGCCACCAGATCACCGCGCAGCTTCAGCTCGCGCAACGCCTCCAGCGCGGACTCCCCGGACTCCGCGCGCACGATCCGGTACGAGGCGCCGTAGCGGCGCCGCAGGTCACGGGCGACGGCACGGGAGACCCCCGGGTCGTCGTCCACGGTCAGGATGACGGTCCGCGCTGCATCGGCGGCCTGTGCCATACGTCTCCCACCCCGAGAGCGGTCGGTCCTTGCGACGGCACGGCGAAGCCCGCACCGGATCCGCCCATCGTATGTTCGATCGCCCCGGTTCGCTCCGGGATATCGGCACAGGCGCGCTCCCGGCCGGCCGGAAGACGAACGCGTCCCCCGTTGCGGGCCCGTGACGATCTGCGTGGTGGAGACTGGCGGCGAACGGATCTGATCAAACTGGGAGGCAGCGCGATGACGGGCCCGATCACGGCAGGGGTCGACGGGACGGACGAGAGCCTCGCGGCGCTCGCCTGGGCGGCCAGGGAGGCCGTCCGGCGCGATCTGGCGCTGCGGGTGGTGCACGCCTGGCGGTTCCAGCCGAACGCGGCCGCCGAAGTGGCGGACCGCGACGCACAGGAGCGCTGGGTGCGGGACGCGGCCGAGCAGGCGGTCGCGACCGTCCGTCAGCGGCACCCGGGACTGGCCGTCACCACCGACGTCCTGGAGGGCGGACCGGTCGGGACGCTGGTCGCCGCAGCGGCGGAGGCGGAGCTGCTGGTGCTCGGCTCGCGCGGGCACGGTGCGGTCGTCGGGTTCCTGCTGGGCTCGGTCGGCCAGCAGGCGATCGCCGAGGCCGCGTGCCCGGTGGTGCTGGTACGGGCCGGCGACCAGCCGTCGTCCGAGGTGGCCGGTCACGCGATCGTCGTCGGCCAGCACGGCGAGCCCGAGGACAGCGCCCCCGCCCTGCGCTTCGCCTTCGAGACGGCGGCGGCGCGGGGAGCGAGCGTGCGTGCCGTGCGGGCCTGGACGCTGCCGCCGGTGTTCGCGTACAGCCCCGGCTCGCTCAAGCTGCTCGACGACGCCGGCGGCCTGGAGCAGTACGAGCAGAAGGCGCTGGCCGAGGCCGTGAAGCCATGGCGGGAGCGGTTCCCGGACGTGCACGTGGTGGAGCACGTGGAGATGGGCAGCGCGGGGCAGGTGCTGCTGTCGGTGGCCGGGCGGGCGCAGCTGATGGTGGTCGGCCGCCGCGCCCACCGCACGGCCGTGGGCGCCCGGATCGGCTCCGTCGCGCACGGCGTGCTGCACCACGCGGACTGCCCGGTCGCCGTCGTGCCCCACGCCTGACGCACACCGGCACGCACCGCGTCTCACTCCGGCAGGGTCGGCTCCAGGGTCTCCCGCGCCTTGGGCAGGATGTTCTTGATGTAGTCCTCGACGGCGGTGTCGAGCCCGATGTCGTGCTGCGCGCGCTCCGACAGGTACCAGCGGTGTTCGAGGAGCTCGTGGTAGATCTCCGCCGCGTCCATGGAGCCGCGCAGTTCGAGGGGCACCGACCGCACGGTGGGCCGGAACACGTCCCGCACCCACCGGTGGGCCAGCACCTCGGGGCGGGCTGCGAGGGGGTCGCCCGGGGCGTAGTCGTCCTGGGTGGCCATCCAGCTCTCCAGGTCGCTCAGCAGCCGCCGGGCCTGGTTCTCCTCGGTGTCCAGGCCGGTCAGGCGCAGCAGCTGGCGCTGGTGGTGGCCGGCGTCGACGACCTTCGGCACGAAGGTGACCGTGTCGCCGTTGGAGGAGTGCTCGATCTGCATCTCGGCGACGTCGAAGCCGAGCTCGTTGAGCCGGCGGATCCGGCGCTCGATGTAGTGGTACTTGCCCGCCGGGTACACGGAGGTGCGGGTCAGCTCCTCCCACAGCGCCGCGTAGCGGGCGCAGATCTCCATGCCGAACTCGATGGGGTCCACCGACGGGTGCAGCGCCCCGGACGCCTCCAGGTCGAGCAGCTCGCCGCTGATGTTGACGCGCGCGAGGTCGAGGTCGTAGTCCCGCTGCCCGCTGCTGAGCCGGGGGTGCAGGTCGCCGGTCTCGGCGTCGACGAGGTAGGCGGCGTAGGCGCCCGCGTCGCGCCGGAACAGCGTGTTGGACAGCGAGCAGTCGCCCCACGCGAACCCGGCCAGGTGCAGTCGCACCAGGAGCACGGCGAGGGCGTCCATCAGCCGGTGCATGGTCGCCGGGCGCATCGTCGTCTCGAACATCGAGCGGTACGGCATCGAACCGCCCAGATGCCGGGTGATCAGCACCGACTCCAGTGGCCCGCCGTCGTCCGCGGTGCGGCCGGTGACCACCGCGAGCGGGTCGACGGCGGGGATGCCGATCCGGTCCAGGTCGCGCAGCAGCTCGTACTCGCGCAGCGCGGGGCGCTCGGCGAGCTCCTTGACGGCGATCACCTCGTCGCCGGCCTGGGCGTAGCGCACCACGTGGCGCGAGATGCCGCGCGGCAGCGGGACGAGGACCTCCTCGGGCCACTCCTCCAGGGGCAGGTGCCAGGGCAGCTCCAGCAGGAGTGCCGGATGCTCCGGGTTGGTGGCGCTGATCTGCAAAGCCATGGCCTGACCTTAGACGGCGCGTTCGCGGGCCTGCTGCGCCGCCGCCTTCACGGAACCCTGGTGCAGCGGTCCGTGTCCGGGCAGCAGCAGGTCGCCCGTCAGCCCCTCGATGACCTCCAGCGACGCGACGGCCCGGGCACGCTCGTGGTGGAACATGTCCGGCAGCAGCTGCGGCCCCCGCACCCGCGACGTCGGGTGGGCGCTGACCAGCGCGTCGCCGGAGACGACGACGCCCGTGTCCGGGAGGTGGAAGACGGCGTGGCCGTCGGTGTGGCCAGGGGTGTGCACCGGCACGGGTCGGCCGGGCAGGTCGAGCGGCCCGTCGGCGGCCGGGAACGCCTCGGGCGCGGTGACCGGGTGCTGTTCGGTGCCGCCGGAGCGCAGCGCGTGCACCATCCACGGCAGGACGCCGGGACGCCAGGCGTTCTTCAGCACCTCGCCGACGGTCACCTGCTGGAGGAAGTCCCGGCGGGCGTGCGGCACTTCGGCCTCGTGCAGATACACCGGGGCGCCGTAGGCCGTGCGCAGGTGCTCGGCGGAGCCCAGGTGGTCGCTGTGGGCGTGGGTGATCAGCACGGCCGTGACCGCCTCCGGCGAAGCGCCCACCGAGGCGAGAGAGTCCAGGACCAGTTCGCGGTCGCCGGGGTAGCCGGTGTCGATCAGGGTGACGGCGTCCCCGTCGGTGAGGATCACCCAGTTGGTGTTGCTGCCGTGCACCAGGTAGGTGCCGTCCGCCACTTGCCGTACGTCTGCCCGCATGGCCGTCCCGTGTCCTGGAGAGGGGTGCTCGACGGGGACAGCAAAGCAGATCATCGGGGGGATGCGGAGGGCGGGGTTCCATGCATGCCGAACAGGAACCGTGTCACCCGCCTCCGGCGCACCCCGGTGTGCTCATCCGGACGTCAGCCGTTCACCGTCACGGCCACGACGAGCGCGGCGAGGAGGGTGTCCAGGACGAGGCAGAACTCTGCGAACGGGCGCACCACCACCTGGTCGATCCGGTGGTGACGGGCGTCCCAGAGGGCATGGCCGAGCAGCCCGCCGGCCACCAGGTACGCGGCCGCGTCGTCACCCACCCCCAGGGCGAGGGCGGCCGCGCCGCCGAAGGCGAGCAGCGCGGCCACCTGGAGGGGCAGGCCGCCGGGCGCGTTGAGCGCGCCGGGGCGTAAGGAGTGGGCGAGGAGCGGGGCGGCCGTCGCGAGCAGCACCCAGGTCGGGTCGACGTCGCCGCCGCCCAGTGCCTCCGTCGCGAAGATGACGACGCAGGCCGCGAAGAACAGCGGCCACGCCGTCGACGCCCTGCGCAGCGCCGCGGTGCCGAAGTAGACGAGCGCGGAGGCCGCGAGCGCGGGCGCCAGGTCGACGCCCTCCTCCATGTCGAAGGCGATCGGCACGGTCGCTCCGGCCGCCGCCAGTGCGGGCCAGTGGCGCAGGATTCCCGGCCGGCTCGCGGACGACGGCACGGGCTCAGGTGGGTTCGTCACGGCACCAACGTACATACCCCTGAGGGGTATGGATACGGGTATGGTCGGCTCCGTTTCACCGCACTCCGCGCGGCCGGAACTGGATGCTGATGCGCGGGCCTGCGGCCCGGGCGGACTTGGGGACGCAGTGCTCCCAGGTCCGCTGGCAGGAGCCGCCCATCACGATCAGGTCGCCGTGCCCCAACGGGCGTCGTACCGTCTCGCCCCCGCGCACCGGGCGCAGCAGCAGGTCGCGCGGCGAGCCCACGGAGAGGATCGCGACCATCGTGTCCTCCCGGGCGCCCCGGCCGATGCGGTCGCCGTGCCAGGCGACGCTGTCCCGGCCGTCGCGGTAGCGGCACAGCCCGGCGGTGACGAACGGCTCGCCCAACTCGTCGGCGTAGTGCGCGGACAGCGCCCGCCGGGCCTCCTCCAGCACCGGGTGCGGCAGCGTCTCCTCCGCGCCGTAGAACGCCAGCAGGCGCGGTACGGCCACGTCGTTGTCGTACATCTTCCGGCGCTCCGCGCGCCACGGGACCTCGGCCGCCAGGTGTTCGAACAGGGCGTCCGAGCCGCTGAGCCAGCCCGGCAGGACGTCGATCCAGGCGCCCGCGCCGAGTGCGGTGCGGCGGATCCCGTCGAGGGGGCCGAGGCGCAGTTCGTCGGTCTGGTCGAAGAGGGAGCCCTGGAGGTGGTGCGCGGTCATGGCTCCAGCGTACGCCTGAATCGAAAATATGTTCGTTACCGTGTCCTGCCCCGGGGTCCCGTGCCCCTTCGTTCCTGCGGCCCGTGTCCCTGTGTGTCGGCCCTTTCGATACATCGATGTATCCGATACATTCGCGTATCGAACGGAGGTCCGATCATGGTCGTGCAGCAGACGCACCAGTCGACGGGACGTGTCACCCGACGCCGGGTCCGCACGCGGGCCAACCTGCTCCAGGCCGCGTTCGCCGTGTTCGCCGCCAAGGGCTTCGGGCGGGTCTCCATCGAGGAGGTCTGCGAGGCCGCCGGCTACAGCAGAGGCGCCTTCTACTCCAACTTCGACAGCCTGGACGAGCTGTTCTTCGCGCTCTACCGGGAGCGCGCCGACCTGATCGCCGAGCAGGTCGCCGACGCCCTCGCCGGGGACGGGCCCGACCTCGACGTGCCGACCTCCGTGGACCGCGTCACCGAGGTGCTCCTCCTCGATCGGGACTGGCTGCTGGTGAAGACGGACTTCCTGGTGCACGCCGCCCGTGACCCGGCCGTCGCGCAGTCCCTCCTCGAACACCGGGCCAGGCTGCGCCGCGCGATCGCCGACCGGCTGGCGCGGGCGCGCGGTCACACCGCCCTGCCCGCCGTCCTCGGCGACGCCGACTCCGCCGCCCACGCGGTGGTCGCCGCCTACGACGGGGTCACCGTCCAACTCCTGCTGGACAAGGACGCCGACGGCGCCCGCGGCTGGCTCAAGCAACTGCTCACCGCGCTGCTGACCGATGGCAGCGGACACCACGCATAGCACCTCAGGCAGAAAGGCAACGGTCGCCATGGACGCGGACGTCATCGTCGTCGGAGCGGGTCTCGCCGGCCTGGTCGCGGCGCACGAACTCACCAGCAGGGGTAGGCGGGTCGCCCTGGTCGACCAGGAGAACGCCGCCAACCTCGGCGGCCAGGCGTTCTGGTCCTTCGGCGGGCTGTTCCTCGTGGACTCCCCGGAGCAGCGCCGCCTCGGCATCAAGGACTCCTTCGACCTCGCCTGGAACGACTGGCAGGGCAGTGCGCAGTTCGACCGGACCGAGGACGAGGACTCCTGGGCGGTGCGCTGGGCGCGCGCCTACGTCGAGTTCGCGGCGGGGGAGAAGCGCACCTGGCTCGCCGGGCACGGGATCTCCTTCGTGCCGACCGTCGGCTGGGCCGAACGCGGCGACCTGCGCGCCGACGGGCACGGCAACTCCGTACCCCGCTTCCACGTCGCCTGGGGGACGGGCACGGGCGTCGTCGAGCCGTTCGCGCGCTACGCCAAACAGGCCGCCAAGGACGGGCTGCTGACCTTCTACCACCGCCACCAGGTGGACGAGCTGGTCATCGAGGACGGCGCCGCCCGCGGGGTGCGCGGCACGGTCCTCGCCGCCGACGACTGCGCACGCGGCGTCGCCTCCAACCGCGACCGCGTCGGCGACTTCGAACTGAGTGCGCAGGCCGTGGTCGTCACCAGCGGCGGCATCGGCGCCAACCACGACATCGTGCGGCGGTACTGGCCCGAGCGCCTCGGCACCCCGCCCGCTGAAATGGTCACCGGCGTCCCTGCCTACGTCGACGGCCGCATGCTCGACATCAGCGCCGGCGCCGGTGTCCGGCTGGTCAACCGCGACCGTATGTGGCACTACACCGAGGGCATCCAGAACTGGGACCCCATCTGGCCCGGCCACGGCATCCGCATCCTGCCCGGGCCGTCCTCCCTCTGGTTCGACGCCCTCGGCCGCCGGCTCCCCGACCCGTGCCTGCCGGGCTACGACACCCTCAACACGCTCAAGCACCTGCGCACCACGCCGGACATCGCCGACCACGACCACTCCTGGTTCGTCCTCACGCGCAAAATCGTCGAGAAGGAGTTCGCGCTGTCGGGCTCCGAGCAGAACCCCGACATCACCGCCAAGGACCGCAAGGCCGTCCTGCGCGACCGGCTGCTCGGCAAGGGCGCCCCCGCCCCGGTGCAGGCGTTCCTGGACAAGGGCGCGGACTTCGTCATCGCCGACACCCTCGAGAAGCTCGTCGAGAAGATGAACGGGCTGACCGGGAAGGCGCTGCTCGACGCGGACGGCCTGCGCCGCCAGATCGAGGCCCGCGACCTCCAGATCGCCAACCCGTACAGCAAGGACGCCCAGGTCCAGGGCATCCGCAACGCCCGCCGCTACATCGGCGACCGGCTCGGCCGCGTGGCGACCCCGCACCGCGTCCTCGATCCCGAGGCCGGTCCGCTGATCGCCGTCAAGCTGCACGTCCTCACCCGCAAGACCCTCGGCGGCATCCAGACCGACCTCGACTCGCGCGCCCTGGGCGCCGACGGGCAGCCGATCGAGGGCCTGTACGCGGCGGGCGAGGTCGCCGGATTCGGCGGCGGCGGCGTCCACGGCTACAACGCCCTCGAAGGCACCTTCCTCGGCGGCTGTCTCTTCTCCGGGCGGGCGGCGGGCCGGGCCGCGGCGCAGCAGACCGGCTGACCCGTCAGCGCGGGTCCGTCTCCAGCAGACGGAGCAGCACGGCCGTGTGGCTGTGCGCCGAGGCCTTCCCGGCCGTCACCAGCGTCACCGACCCCTCGGCGGCCAACTCCCGGACGTGCTCCAGGAGTTCGGCCGCCTCCGGGTCGGTGAGCTCCGCCTCGTAGCGGCGCCTGAACTCCTCGAACGACCCCTCGCCCGCGTGGTACCAGCGGCGCAGCTCGGTGGACGGAGTGAGGCCCTTGGGCCACTCGTCGACGTGGGCGGCGTCCTTGGACACCCCGCGCGGCCACAGCCGGTCGACCAGGACCCGCACACCGTCGTCGGGCTCGGGCGGGTCGTAGACGCGACGTACACGGACACTCATGGGCAGGCCGTCCTCAAGTTCGGCGGGTGGTGTCGAGCGTAGGCCCAACACGCCCGCCGGCACCGCTCGGCTTGACCTGAATGAGGAGGTAACCGGGACGCCCAGTCCCTAGTCTGGGGACGTTTGATCACACGCCACCCCCCCCAGGAGCGCACGTGACACACCCCCGCAGACGGACCATCACCCCCCTCCTGCGCCGTGAGGCGGTCGCCGCGACCGTGCCCGTCGCCGTGGCGGCGCTGCTCATCGCGGCCGGACCCGCCACCGCGGCCGGCCCGACGGGCAGGTCCGGCGTCGGCGACCCCTACTTCCCGCTCGCCGGCAACGGCGGCTACCACGTGGCCCACTACGACCTGACCCTCCGTTACGACCCGGCCGGCCGCCACCTCGACGGCAAGGCGGTCCTCACCGCCCGCGCCACCCAGCGGCTGACCCGCTTCGACCTCGACTTCCAGGGGCTGAAGGTCACCGGCCTGACCGTCGACCACGTCAAGGCCGACTACCGGCGCGACGGCCAGGAACTCGTCGTCACCCCCAAGCGCGCCCTGCGCAAGGGCGAGCAGTTCCGCGTCACCGTCGACTACACCGGCACACCCGGCCCGGTCACCGACCCCGACGGCTCCCTCGACGGCTGGATCCCCACCGACGACGGGGCCTTCGTCGCCGGCGAGCCGCAGGGCGCCATGACCTGGTTCCCGGCCAACAACCACCCCCTCGACAAGTCCTCGTACGACTTCACGATCACCGTCCCCAAGGACCGCGCCGCCGTCGCCAACGGCGTCCTTCTCGGACAGCGCACCACCGACGGCAAGACCACCTTCCGCTGGCGCCAGACGGAACCCATGGCCGCCTACCTCGCCACCGCCACCGTGGGAAAGTTCCAGGTCAAGCAGTACACGACCCGCACGGGCCTCAAGGTCTACGACGCCGTCGACCCGCGCGAGGCCACGGCCGCCACGCCCGTGCTGAACAAGCTGCCCTCCGTACTGGAGTGGGAGAGCGGGCTGTTCGGGCCCTACCCGTTCCGCGCCGCCGGCTCCATCGTCGACCACGCCCTGGAGACCCAGTCGCGGCCCGTGTACGACCGCGCGCCCTCCCTGAGCACCCTCGTCCACGAGAGCGCCCACCAGTGGTTCGGCGACTCCGTCTCCCTCACCTCCTGGAAGGACATCTGGCTCAACGAGGGCTTCGCGACCTACGCCGAGTGGCTCTACGCCGAACAGCACGGCGGCGACAGCGCCCAGAAGACCTTCGACGCCCTGTACGCGAGGCCCGCGACCGACGGTCTGTGGGAGTTCCCGCCCGGCGACCCCGGCAGCGGCGCGAACATCTTCGGCACCCCCGTCTACGCCCGCGGCGCCATGACCCTGCACGTCCTGCGCACCGCCGTCGGCGACCGCGCCTTCCTCCGTATCCTGCGCTGCTGGGCGGCCGCACACCGCTACGGCCACGGCACCACCGCCCAGTTCGAACAGCTCGCGGAACGGGAGTCCGGGAAGGACCTCGGCCCGCTGTTCCAGACCTGGCTGTACGGTCGAGGCAAGCCCAGCAAGCCGTAGCGCCCCAACCGGGCCCCGAACCTGACAAGTTCCACACACCTGTGGGCCACGATCGACCTATGATCACGTACCGATCCCGTGTCGCGCTGTTCGCCGCGTCCTTCCTGCTCACCGGATGCGGCGGCGCAGCCGCCGGGCCCGAGCACGGGCCCACCGCCCCCGTCACGGCGGCAGCGCCGGGATCGTCCGCGAACTCCGTCAAGTCGGCGCCGCAGCGGATACCCGGCCTCGGAACCAGGACTTGGGCCGCCGTGCCCGCCGACGCGGACCAGGTGGTCGTGGTGACCGGCCGGGGCATCGACTCCCCGCTCGCCACGGTCGTCCTGTACCGGCGCACCGAGGCCGGCTGGCGGGCCGGGGAGAGCTGGCCCGCGCACAACGCGCTGCGCGGCTGGAGCGACCACCACATGGGCGGTGACCTGCACTCACCCATCGGCGTCTACGGACTCACCGACGCCGGCGGGCTGTTGCGCGACCCCGGCACGAAGCTGCCCTACGACCACGACAGCGGCTTCCAGTCGCCCGGCACCGGATTCGAGGGAGAGCCGCTGGACGGCGCCTTCGACTACGTGATCGCCATCAACTACAACCGCAAGCCCGGCACTTCACCCCTCGACTGGACCCGCCCCCTCGGCACCGGGCGCGGCGGCGGCATCTGGCTGCACGTCGACCACGGCGGCCCCACCCACGGCTGCGTCAGCATCGCGGAGCAGCACATGAAGGAGCTGCTGCTCACCCTCGACCCGGCCCTGCATCCCGTGGTCGTCATGGGCGACCGGGCCTCCCTCGTCCGCTGAGGAAGAGGCAGCAAGCGGGGCCCCGTGCGGGGCCCCGTCTCACGAACTGCGCCGGCCTGCCTTGATGCGCCGCTTGAGGGCGCGTCGCTCCGTCTCGCTCAGGCCGCCCCAGACCCCGAGCGTCTGGTCGGTCTCCATGGCCCACTCCAGGCACGATTCCCGTACCGGGCAGCGTCGGCAGACCGCCTTCGCCTGTTCCGTCTGCAGCAGCGCCGGCCCCGAGGCGCCGATCGGGAAGAAGAGGTCGGGGTCCTCGCGGCGGCACGCGGCGTGCTGTCGCCAGTCGTCCATCGAAGTCACCTGCGATCACGTCGTATGTGCTTTTCCGGATGAGTTGCTCCCGGTCGGGTCACCGGAGGGGCGGATGTGAAACGGCGCGGGCCGGAACGACGTTCACTGCTCCCGCAGGCCCCACGGGGAGCCGTACGCCGTCAGCAGGTCGAGGAAGGGGCGGGGCGGGAACGCCTCGGGGCCGAGGACACCCGCGCCGGACCACGCGCCCGTGGCGAGCAGTTCGAGGGCGACCACCGGGTTGACGGCGGTCTGCCACACCACGGCCTGGCTGCCGTACTCGGCCATCGACCACTGGTTGTCGACCACGTGGTACAGGTACACCTCGCGCGGCGCACCGTCCTTCACGCCCCGCACCCAGGTGCCGGCGCATGTCTTGCCGTGCATGAGGCCGCCGAGGGACGCCGGGTCGGGCAGACAGGCGGCGACGACGTCCCGGGGCGAGACCGGCACCGGGCCCGCGGCGCTCGGCACGGTCACCGGCGCGGTGCGGTCCAGCTCCAGCCGGTGCAGCGTCTTGAGCGTCTCCACGAACTCGCGGCCCAGGCCGTACTTGAAGGTGACCCGGCGCGCGTCCACCCAGCGGGGGACGAGCAGGACCTCCTCGTGCTCCACGTTCACGCACTCGACCGGGCCGATCCCCTCGGGGAAGTCGAACACCTCGGGCTCGCTGAAGGGCGCGGTGGTGAACCAGCCGCGGTCGGCCTCGTAGACGACCGGAGGGTTCAGGCACTCCTCGATCGTGGTCCAGATGTTGAAGGAGGGCGCGAAGTCATGGCCCTCGACGGTGAGGTTCGCGCCGTCGCGGATGCCGATCTCGTCGATCTCGTCGAAGAGTTCGTCGGCGGCGTACCGGGCGAAGACGTCCGACAGACCCGGCTCGACCCCCATGCCGACCAGGGCCAGGACGCCCGCCTCGGCCCAGTCGTCGGCCTCGGCGAACTGCGCGTCGCCGAGTCTGACCCCGCACTCCTCGTACGGACGCTCCGGGTGCGGCCGCGACAGCGACATCGCCATGTCGACATAGGTGGCCCCGGCGGAGCGCGCCGCGTGGAACAGGGGCATCACGAAGCGCGGGTCGGTGGCGTTGAGCAGCACGTCGCAACGGTGACGGGTCAGCAGCTCCGCCACCGCGGCCTCGTCGGCGGCGTCGACACGCTCGGCGTGGAAGCGGTCGTCGCCGTCGAGCGCGGCGACGGCCGCCACGGCACGGGCGGGGTCGTGGTCGGCGACCACCATCGCCTCGAAGAACGGACGCCGGGCGGCGATACGGGTGACGGCGGTGCCCACACCACCGGCGCCCACGAGCAGGACACGCATGACGAGAACTCTTTCGATGGAAGGTGTGAAGTGCGAAGGGGCCCTGCCGGAGATACAACGCCGTGGCCTCACGTAAGGTCAATGGCGTTGGCATAAGAGCGGGGACGGACGGGGAGGGGCCGTGGCCAAACCGGTCGTACCCGAGGAGAAACGGCGCCGGCGCCGGCCCACCAGGAGCGGCACCGTGCTGTCCGAGCGGCTGATCGTCGAGACCGCGCTGCGCCTGCTGCGCGAGCACGGCAGCACGGGGCTGACCGCCCGCCGCCTCGGCCTCGCCCTCGACTGCGATCCCAGCACCCTGTACCGGTACTTCCGGGGCATGGACGAACTGACCCTCGCCATCGGTGACGCGCTCATCGGCGAGGCGCTGCGCGGCTGGCGGGCGTCGGGGGAGTGGCGGAGGGATCTGCACGCCATCGGGCTGCGCATCCACGCCGCCTACGTCGCCCACCCGCAGGCCGCCCAGCTCACCGCGAGCCGCGTGACGGGCCGGGCCAACGAGCTCGCCGCCGACGAGGCCGTCCTGGACGTGCTGCGCACCGCCGGTTTCCCGCTGCCGGACACGGTCCGCATCTACCACGCCTTCATCGACCAGACCCTGGCCTTCGCCGCCCTGGACGCCGCGGCACTGGCCCTGCCCAGGGCCACTCGGCACGCCGACGACGCGATGTGGCGCTCGACCTACGCCCGCCTCCCCGCCGAGACCCACCCCCGGATCGCCGAGGCGGCCCCGCTGCTGTCGACCCACATGGTGACCAGCGCCTATCCGACGGCGCTGGAGATGCTCCTGGACAGCGCTCAGACGGCCCTGACCCGGCTCAGTTCCTGAGGGTCCGGGCCGCCGTCGCCGTCACGGCGTCCGCGACCGCCGCCAGCGCGGGCGAGTCGAGCTTCCACTGCTGCCAGTACAGGGGGACGTCGAGCGGGCGATCGGGAGCGAGCAGGAGCAGGCTGCCCGAGCGCAGGAGCGGCTCGGCCTGCGCCTCGGGGACCATGCCCCAGCCGAAGCCCGTGGCGACCGAGGTCACGAAACCCTCCGAGGTCGGCACGGCGTGTCGTACCGGGCTCGGGCTGCCGGAGCCGCCCCCGAGGCCGCGCACGAACCTGTCCTGGAGGTCGTCGCTGCGGTCGAAGCTCATCACGGGCGCCCGGGCCAGCGTCTCGTGCAGCGGCCCGTCGGCGAGGTGGCGCTCCGCGAAGTCCGGGCTCGCGGCGGCCAGGTAGCGCATCGTGCCCAGCGCCCGCACCGAGCAGCCCGTCACGGCCTCGGGCGACGAGGTCACCGCGGCCATCACCAGCCCCTCCCGCAGGAGTTCCGCCGTGCGCGTCTCGTCCTCGCGGTGCAGTTCGAAACAGATCCGCGGCTCCTGCGGTACCCGGCTCAGAGCCGCCAGGAACCAGGTGGCGAGGGAGTCCGCGTTCACCGCGACCGTCACGCGCGTCGGCTCGCCCTCGCCGCTCATGCCCAGCTCGGACCGCGTGTCGCGTTCCAGCCGGGCCAGCTGGCGGGCGAACCGCACGACGATCTCGCCGGATTCGGTCGCCCGTACCGGCTTGGTGCGCAGCAGCAGGACCCGCCCCGTGCGCTGCTCCAGTGCCTTCACGCGCTGGCTGACCGCCGACGGCGTCACATGCAGGGCCGCGGCGGCCGCGTCGAAGGTGCCCTCGTCCACCACGGCGAGAAGCGTCCGCACCTGGTCGAGGGGGAGGTCCGCCATCATCGGATCATCACGAAAGCTAATGATACGTAAGAATCTTTAGCTGTACGTCCACTGATCGCTTCCCTAGCGTGGACGTCATGTCCCAAGCTCTCTCCGCCGCGGCTGCCGGTTTCGGCACCGGCCTCTCGCTCATCGTCGCCATCGGCGCCCAGAACGCCTTCGTCCTGCGTCAGGGGATCCGCCGCGACGCCGTCCTCGCCGTCGTGGGGATCTGCGCCCTCTCCGACGCCCTGCTCATCGCCCTCGGCGTCGGCGGAGTGGGGGCGCTGGTGGTGGCCTGGCCCGGGGCGCTGAGCGCGGTCGGCTGGATCGGCGGCCTGTTCCTGCTCGGCTACGGGGCCCTGGCGGCCCGGCGGGTGCTGCGGCCCGCGGGCGCCCTGTCGGCGGAAGGGGAGGCTGCCGGCTCCCGGCGGCGGGCCGTGCTCACCTGTCTGGCGATGACCTGGCTCAACCCCCACGTCTACCTCGACACCGTGTTCCTGCTCGGTTCCATCGCCGCCGACCGCGGCCCGCTGCGGTGGACCTTCGGTCTCGGCGCCGCGGTCGCGAGCGTGTGCTGGTTCGCCGCACTGGGCTTCGGCGCCCGCCTGCTCAGCCGCTTCCTGGCCCGCCCCGCCGCCTGGCGCGTCCTGGACGCCCTCGTCGCCGCCACGATGGTCGCCCTCGGCGTGACGCTCCTCGCCGGGGCCTGAGGGACGGGAGTCCCAGCGGTCGGGGTCCGGAATATGAGATCGCCTGTCCATAAGGGCGGCGAAACCACAGGAGTTGCTGCGATAGTGACCCCCGAACCCGAAAGATGTAACGAGCAACCAGGAAGCGTGTGGACACCAGCGAGGGCAGCACCGCACCCGAGACCGAAGCCGACGACGACGGCCCGAGTCCCCAAGACGGGCCCCGGACTGGCTGGCGCCGCTGGGCGATGGACACCCGCCCCCTGCGCCGGCCGGCCTTCCGCCGGCTGTGGTCCTCGACCGCTGTCACGGCCGTGGGCAGCCAGCTCACCGCCGTCGCCGTGCCCAAGCAGATCTACGACATCACCGGCTCCTCCGCCTGGGTCGGCTACGCGAGCCTCGCCGGACTCGTGCCGATGGTGCTGTTCGCGCTGTGGGGCGGGGCGGTCGCCGACACCGTCGACCGGCGCAAGTTGCTGCTGATCACCAACAGCGGCATCGCCGTCACCTCGGTGCTGTTCTGGCTCCAGGCCGTCTCCGGACTCGACTCGGTGGCCGTGCTGATGGTGCTGCTCGCCGCCCAGCAGGCGTTCTTCGGCCTCAACTCGCCCGCCCGCAACGCCTCCATAGCCCGGCTGGTCCCCGCGGACGAACTGGCCGCCGCCAACGCCCTCGGCTCGACGGTCATGCAGACCGGCCTGGTCGCGGGCCCGCTGCTCGCCGGCGCACTGATCCCGGTCATCGGCCTGCCCGAGCTGTACCTCCTCGACGCCGTCGCGCTGTGCGTGACGCTGTGGGCCGTGGTCCGCCTGCCCGCGCTGCCCCCGCTGGCGGGCGCGAGCGCCCGGCGTGCGGGGGTGCGCGAGATCGCGGAGGGGTTCCGGTACATATCCGGGCACAAGGTCCTGCTGCTGTCCTTCCTCGCCGACGTCATCGCCATGGTGTTCGGCATGCCCCGCGCCCTGTTCCCGCAGCTCGCCGCCGAGACGTACGCCTCCTACGGCGAAGGGCTCGCCCTCGGCCTGCTGTTCGCGGCGATCCCCATCGGCGCGGTGCTGGGCGGACTGTTCTCCGGGACGTTCTCGCGGGCGCGCCGGCACGGCTGGATGGTCATCGGCGCGGTCGTCGCCTGGGGCGCGGCCATCGCCGGGTTCGGACTGAGCGGCAGTCTGTGGCTCGCGGTGGTGTTCCTGGCCGTCGCCGGCGTCGCCGACATGGTGTCGATGGTCTTCCGCGGAGCCATCCTCCTGTCCGCCGCCACCGACGAGATGCGCGGCCGGATGCAGGGCGTCTTCACGGTGGTCGTGGCGGGCGGCCCACGCCTCGCCGACGTTCTGCACGGCACGGCGGGCGCCGCCTTCGGGCCCCGCGCCGCCGTCGCGGGCGGCGGGCTGCTGGTGGTCGCGCTGATGCTGGGCCTGGCGGCCGCCGTGCCCGCGCTGCGCCGGTACCGCATCTGACGCGGCCGCCGCGTCCGGCACGGGCGGGGTTCGCGGCACTCCTGCACGGGCGGGATCTACAGCACCCCGCGCCGGTGCGTCCCGTACTGCTCCATCAGCTTGCCGCGGGTCATCTCCAGCCGGTGGGCGAGGATCTCGGCCACGATCCGCACCAGCGACAACCCGAGCGCCGGATCCTCCTCGCACAGCCTGAGCACGGGCTGCGCCTCGAACTCGTAGGCGCGCACGGGACTGAAGGCCTCCGCCCCGAAGTCCCACCGGTACGGCGGGAACAGCCACGACCAGCCCAGCATGTCGCCGGCGCCGAGGCTCGCGACGGTGACCCGGCGCAGCGACGTCACCTGCTGGACGAGCGAGACCGCGCCGGAACGGATGACCCAGAAGCGGTCGGCCGTGCCGTCCGCCTCGAAGATCCGGGCGTCTTCGGGGAAGGAGACCTCGCGGGCGAGCTCCATGAGGCGCTGTCGCTGGGGGAGGGGGAGGGCGGTCAGCAGTTTGGTCGCTTTGGTCATGGCGCGGGGCTCCTCGCCGGCGATCGATGGGGGTGCTTTCCCCTTTCCATTTGAGCCGCTGCCGACGCCCCGGGCACCTTGGCGGACCGCACTTTCCGCAGGAGGGCATGGAAAAGCCCTGGCTGGACGGGGGAAGCCAGCCAGGGCAGCGCAGGGGTGGTGCACGGAGGAGGAGCGTCGTCGACTCCGCCCACCACGTATGAATGAACCGTAAACCATTCGAGGAGATTCTGCGTGCGTAAGAGCCGGTCGCGTGACCTGTTTCACTGTCGGCCGGGCGTGAGGATCTCGTCCAGCACCCTGAGCACGGCCTCGTAGGCGAGAGCCCGGACCCGGGCGTCCCGCGCCCCGTCCGCATCGGCCTGTGCGAGGTCAGCGCCCCGGGCCCGCCAGGCCAGCTGTTCCTCCCGGGCGCAGGCCCTGGCCCGCTGGATGCGCCGCAACAGTTCATCCGAGTCCACGACATCGGTCATGTACTTCGCGTACCCCGCACCGGCGGGTCGATTGCTCCCTGTCAGAGAGGTTTGGTCGCCGCCGAGACGGCCAGCCGAAAAGGAGACGACCAACGACCAGTCGGCAACTGTCAGGGGAGCGAGGGATGCCTACCAACGACTCGACCGACCGCATGGACGTGCCGGACGGCCCGTTCCGGTGCGAAGGACCCGAGCGGTGCCGACCGGCAGATGTTCGCAGTGCCGTGCGTCGTGCGGTGAGCGGGTGGCGCGGCGCCACCGGCTGCTCGTGCGACGAGGAGGCTCTCGCGGACGCGCTGCTCGTCGCCTCGGAACTCACGACCAACGCCATCCTCCACGGCGGCGGCGTCACCGGGTTCGACGTCGATGTGGAGGGGCGGGCCGTGCGCGTCTCCGTCAGCGACCGCAGTGACCGGCTGCCGGTCAGCGCCGACCCGTCCGACGGCGACGGGCGATGGCGCACCGGTGGCCGCGGCTGGCCGATCGTGTGCCGGCTGGCCCGCGACGTCCGGGTGGCCGACCTGCCCTCCGGGGGCAAGCGCATCACCGCAGTCGTCCCCGTCTTCTGACCGCAGCCGCGCCCGGCCGGCCCGGACCGTCGACCGAGGGCCCCGTGAAACGCCTTTCCCCAGGCGGAGTTTGGTCCTCCGGGGGCAGGGCAGACGGAGGTTCGTGCTTCGGACCGGAGGCGCGCCGACGGGAGCGGTATGTCCGCTCCGGGGCGCTGCACGCGCCCCGGCCGGCAGAGGCCCTCCCGTCGCCAATCCCTGACACCACCGTTCAGGAGCGATTACGTATGCCCATCGACATGTCGACAAGCAGCCCCGACGTATCCGCGCCCACCGCTGTACCCGCGCCCACGACCGCATCCGCTCCCGCGCCCACCGCTGTACCCGCGCCCACGACCGCATCCGCTCCCGCGCCCACCGCCGCATCCGCTCCAGCCGCCGCACAGCTACGACGCACGCACGACGACGCCCCCGACACCGCGAGCCGGTTCGCTCGCCTCGTCACCCTGGAGGAGGGGCCCGAGCGGGACGCCGTGCGCGGCGAGATCGTCACCGCCTGGCTGCCCATGGCGCACCGGATCGCCGGCCGCTTTCGCGACCGCGGCGAGTCGATCGAGGACCTGCGGCAGGTGGCTGCCCTCGGCCTGGTGAAGGCCGTCGACCGCTTCGACCCCGACCGCGGGGCCTTCGAGAGCTACGCCGTGCCCACCATCACCGGGGAGATCAAGCGGCACTTCCGGGACCGCATGTGGGCGCTGCGGGTGCCGCGCCGGGTGCAGGAACTGCGCAACAAGGTGCGCCTCGCCCGCCGGGAGCTGACCCAGAACCCCGGTGCGGCCGAGCCCTCGGTCGCCGACATCGCCGCCCACGCCGGGCTCACCGAGGACGAGGTGAGCGCCGGCCTGGAGGCCCTGGAGAGCTTCAGCACCCTCTCGCTGGACGCCGAACTCCCGGCCGGCGACGACGGCTACAGCCTCGCCGACACCCTCGGCGACCCCGACTCCTCCTTCGACGTCGTGGTCGACCGCGAGTCGGCGAAGGAAAGCCTGCGCCGGCTGCCGGAACGCGAGCGCGCCATCCTCTACATGCGCTTCTTCGAGGACATGACCCAGAGCAGGATCGCCGACCGGTTGGGCATCTCCCAGATGCACGTCTCCCGGCTCATCAGCCGCAGCTGCGAGCGGGTGCGCCAGGAGGCTCTGCGCTGACCGCCCCGCGCCGAGATTCCCACCTTGCGATGCCCACTTGGCGACCCGACGGAGACCCCCATGACCGCGGCTGCATCCGGAACGGCGGACGAGGACCCGGAGCGCGTCGAACGAGAGCGAGCCGAACCGGAGCGAGCCGAACTGGAGCGCTTGCGTGCCGAAGTGCGCGACCTGCGCGCCCGGTCCCGTGCCCGCCCGCTGATCTCCCAGGCGCAGGGCATGCTCCAGGAGCGCTACGCCCTGCCCGACGCCGACGGGGCGTTCACGCTCATGCGGCAGGTCTCGCAGCGGTTCAACGTCAAGATGCGCACCCTGGCCGGGGTCCTGGTGACGACTCCCCGTCCGGACGGACGGACCGCGCTGTGGTTCCCCCGCCGGGTGCGCAGACCCGAGCCCGCCCTCGGCCTGCTGCCGGACGACCCGGCGGGCGGCCGCAGTCGAGGCGCGGTGCTCGGCGCTGTGCTGGACCACACGCTCGCCGTGGTCGGCGCCGGCATGGGCAACGTGCAGACGGTCGACCGGGTCCGGGGAGGCCTGCGCATCGAACGGCACACCGGCCTCACACAGGACTTCGTCGACTTCTTCGAGCACGTCGGCGAGGCGGGCACCTCCTGTGCCAAGGCCGCCCGCGACCTCGCGCAGGTCACCGTACGGGACGTGGCGAGCGACCCGGTGTTCACCGAGCCGGCCCGGGCGGCCATCCTCGCCGCCGGCAGCGAAGCCTGCCACAGCGTGCCCCTGACCTCGGCGACCGGCCTGTGCGTCGGCATGGTCTCGGCCCATGTCGACCACTCCCTGCCGGAGCTGCGCCCTTCCCAGCTGAAGACCCTGGACGCCCTCGGCGCCGAAGCAGGCCGCTGGCTCGCCTGGCACGAACGCACGGTCCTGCTGGACGCCCTGGAGTACCTGCACGCCCTCGGCCGGGTCCGGGGCGCTCGCAGGCAGGGTGCGTGAAGGCCGCCCCGCCGGGCGCGTGTGTCCGGCCCGAGCCGGGGCATTCGACATCGGCGAGGATTCGGGCACGCGTCCCAGGAGGTCGGATGGACACGAGCGCTCTGGCGCACAGCGGCCGCGCCGAGGCGGAGCGGGCGGCGCGGGGGTCGATGACGACGGGCGCCGCCAAGGCCGGGCTCACCGCGCGAGGCGTGATCTATCTGCTGGTCGGAGCGCTGGCCCTGCAGATCGCCTTCGGCGACGGCACCCGGCAGGCCGACCGGCAGGGCGCCCTCGGCGAGATCTCGGAGAAGCCCTTCGGCGCCGTACTGCTGTGGGCGCTGGGCATCGGGCTGGTCGGGATGGCGCTGTGGCGGCTGTCCGAAGCCGTCTTCGGCGAGGCCGGGCGCGATGGCCGCAAGGCCGGGAAGCGGCTGCTGGCGGTCGTCCGGTGCGTCTTCTACTCCTTCGTCGCCTACTCCGTCCTCGTCTTCGCCGCCGGATCGGGCGGCGGGGGCGGTTCGGGCGGTGGAGGCGGTTCGGGCGGTGGGGCCGGCTCGGGCGGGGGCGTTGCGGGCGGCGGGGGCGGTTCGAGTGACGAGCAGTCCCGGGACGTCACCGCCCGGGTCCTCGAGCTGCCCGCCGGGCAGTGGATCGTGGGGGCGGCCGGCGCCGGGATCGTCGTCGCGGGCATGTGGATCGCGGCCCGGGCCGTCCTGCGGACCTACCGGGAGGACCTGCGGCTGTGGCAGATGTCGCCGGGTCTGCGCCGACTCGTGGACGTCACCGGCGTGGGCGGCGGCGCGGCCCGCGGTCTGGTGTTCGCCGCCGCGGGCGCGTTCGCGGTACGGGCCGCCGTCGACTACCGCCCGAACAGGGCGAAGGGGCTGGACGACACGCTCCGCTCGTTCGCCGGCACCCCCGTCGGCCCCGGCCTGCTGGCCTGCGTCGCCGCCGGACTCGTGCTCTTCGGGCTGTTCTCCCTCGCGATGGCCCGCTGGCGGAACGTCTGACGTCCGCGTGGGTGGGAACACGGAGCAGATGAACGAACCAGAGTTCCCGCCCGACGGACAGCCCGTGGACATGTACCTCGACCTGTTGCGCGTCCGCATGGACAGCGAGGACTACCAGCTCCTGCTGCAGGTCGTCGCACCCGCGCTACGCGCCCTCGACGAACAGCCACCGGGAAGTCTCGACTTCGCCCTCGACCCGGACGACACCCGGAATCTGCCCCAGGAGGTCCGTGACGAGGCCGCGCTGGTCATCGCCACCGCGGTCACCGGCCGGCTGGACAACCAGCTGGTGGAGATCCACGTCGACGGAACCGGCCCGGTCCGGGTGGTCACCGACGCGGCCACCGCGTCCGACCCCACCCGCCTCGCCGAGATCGCCGGCTGCATCCGCCAGCGCCAGAAGGACACCGACGAGCTGCGGGGCATCGCCGCCGCGAGCGGTATGTCCACGGAGTTCTGAACTCCCGACGGACTCCCCGACTGACTCCCCGACGGGTCGGCCCGGCGTGCCCTCGCCCGCGCGCTCACGTCGGCGGCGCCACCGGCGCCCCGAGCGGGCGTGCGAGGCCGACCACCGCCTCGTCCAGGCGCTGAAGGTGCCGCAGCACGCGGTCGGTCACCCGGCCGTAGCGCGGTGTCCTGGGCCCGCCCGGCTTCAGCAGCGCGGCGATGCTCGGACCGGTCAGCACCTCGGCGGTGCTCCGCTCCTGCGCGACGCGCGCGGCGATCGCCCCGATGTTGTGCAGGATGCGCTGCCCGGCCCTCCGCAGCCGTGGGTCCGCCGCGATCGACGGATGCGTCGGCAGCAGTTCGGCCGTGGCCGCCAGGGACCGAGCGTGATAGGCACAGGTCTCCAGCAGGGCGACGACATAGCGAGCGGTGTCCCGGCGGGTCCGCAGCGGGGTGACCGGATGCGTCAGGGGCTGCGTGGCCGCCCGCAGGTCGGCCAGCGCCTGGTCCAGGTCCCGGGCCCGGTCGAGCAGGTCGGCCGGGGGACCGCCGCTCAGTTGCTCCAGGGCCGCCTCGGTGACGTCCGTCAGCCGGTCCAGCACGGTCGCCAGCAGCTCGTTCGTCCGTCGGTCGGTGTGCACCGGCAGCACCAGCGCCGCCGCGACGATCCCGCAGGCCGCGCCCAGCGCCGTCTCCTCCACCCGCAGCACCAGCACCGACAGGCTGTAGGTGTGCAGCAGCGTGTACAGCACCCCCAGCGCCGCCGTCACGAAGAACGACATCAGCGTGTACGACAGCGGCGCCGTGTAGAACATCGCGAACACGCACAGCAGCACCACCGCGAACGCCGTCCACGTGTGATGCCCGACCAGCCCCGCCAGCACGATGCCCGCTACCACGCCGAGCACGGTGCCCAGCAGCCGCCGGTAGCCCTTGACCAGGATCTCCCCGGTGGAGGCGGTGTTCAGGAACACGATCCAGCAGGTCAGCACCGCCCAGTACCAGCGGTTCGAGGACAGCAGCTCGCCGCCGACGATGGCCAGGGACGACCCGACGGCGACCTGCACGGCGGCCCGGGTGGTCGGCCGCCGCAGCCCCCTGGCCTCCTGACCCGCCTCCTCGTCCTCCTCGGCCCCGCCGATCGCGGCGTCCTCCGCGTCCAGCTCCTCGCGGGAGCGGGCCGTCTCGGGACTGTCGTCGGACTCGTCCGGGGGCCCGTCGAGCGCGATGCGCAGCCCCAGCACCGCGCGGGCCGCCTCGCCGACGCCCCGGAAGACGTCCTGCACGGGCGGCGACGCCTTCGGCAGGTTCTCCTCCTCCCGGTACCCGAGCAGCCGGTTGCGCACCAGCGCCAGCGCGGTCCCCGAGTCCTCCGCGACGGGGTGCCGTACCAGCAGTCGCAGGGCCGGCAGATCGCGTCGCAGGGTGTCCAGGGCCTCGTCCCCCACGGGCAGCCGGCCGGCCTGCGGCAGCGGCGCGCCCGGCAGGTGCAGGGTCAGGGTGTCGGCCCGCTCGGCGCTGCGGGCCGTCAGCAGCAGCAGGCCCAGCCGTTCGGCGGCGATCTCGGCGTCGGCGATCCGGCGCTGCACCAGCCGGGCCACCGCCGCGTCCCGGGTGCCCTCCTCCAGCCGGCCCTGGATCATCATGGCCGTCTCGTGCAACCGGGCGGTGCCCTCGCGCAGCCGGGCGACAGCCTTGTCGATGTCGTCAGGGCCGGCGTCGAGGAGTTCGAGCTGGACGTCGAGCAGCTGCGCGAGCCGCGCCCGGAAGGCCTGCCGCAGCCGCTGCAGGATCCCGGTCGGCGTCTGGGGCACCAGCACGAACCGCGCCACCGCGCTGCACGCGAAGGCGACGGCGATCACCCCGTAGTACCCCGGCAGGCTCGACGTCCCGACGCCGACGAACAGCGACAGGAAGTACACCTGGAACCCGATCAGACCGAGCGCCGTGCCCCGGTCGCCGAACCGGCGGCCGTAGACCGCGCAGAAGATCAGGGCGACGAAGAAGACGTCGCCGGCCAGCACCCGGGAGCTGAGCAGCGCCGCCAGGGACACCGAGGCCAGCGCCACCGGCAGGCCCAGCGCCAGCGTCACCGCCTGCCGGCCGCGCTGCTGCTCCCGGATGGCGAACGTGGCGACCATCGCGGCGATGGCCCCCGCCACCAGATGCGAGACGTCCGCACCCAGCAGCGAGAGCACGGCCAGCATCAGGGCGATCGCGCCGACCGTCCGCAGCCCGGCCGCCAGACGCAGCAGCCCGGGATCGGACGCCGCGACCCGGTCCCGCAACCATGCGCCGTACGACCGGGCCGCCGCCCGTACGCCGCCGTGCTCCGTCGCCGGCCTCGGAGCCTGTGTCATATCCCGGGCCGGGCGCGCGACGCCTGGCCCGCACTCCCCCAGAGGGGGGACCCCCATGACGCCGCGCGCTGACCCGACCGGGAATATGGCACAGGCTCTCACTCCTGGTCGGGGCCGGAGCCCTCAAGGTGCGCCCGCACCTGCTCGGGCGTCAGATAGCTGTCCGTGTACTCGAAGTCCTTCAGTTTCGCCGCCCGCCGCGCCTGGAAGCCGGTGCGCACGAAATCGTCGCCCGCGATCGCGTTGAGCGTCCAGTTCGTCAGCACCCGGGCCTTGGCCACGCCCGTGCGCAGCGCGCCCCAGTGGTAGCCGCGGGCCACGGCCTGCGCCGGCAGCCCCTTCAGCGGGATGCCGAGCGGCTTGGAGACGGCGTCCGTGCCGCCGAGGTCCACGACCAGCCCGAGGTCCTTGTGCACGTACGGCCGCATCGCCTGACCCCGCAGCGTCGCGATGACGTTGTCGGCGACGACCTTGCCCTGCCGCATCGCGTGCTGAGCGGTCGGCGGACAGATCGCGCTCTCGTCCTCCTTGGCCCGGTCGGGTACGGCGGCGGCGTCGCCGAGGGCGAACACCCCGTCGTTCCCGGGCAGGTTCATCTCCGCCTCGACGGCGAGCCGCCCGCGGACCGTCTCCGCGCCCAGCGTCGCGATCAGCGGGCTCGCCACGACGCCCGCCGTCCAGATGAGGGTCCGGGTCGGGACGACCCGCCCGTCGGTGAAGGTGACCTCCTGCGGGCCCGCCTTGGCGATGGACACCCCCAGCGAGATGTCGATGCCCCGCTTGCCCAGGACGTCCTGGGCGCTGCGGCCGAGCTTGTCGCCGAGCTCCGGCATCAGCTTCGGGGCGATGTCGATCAGATGCCACTTGATCAGGCTCTGGTCCAGCCTCGGGTACCGCTTGACCGCGTTGTGCGTGAGCATCTGCAGACAGGCGGCGGTCTCGGTGCCCGCGTAACCCCCGCCCACCACCACGAACTGCAGCCGGGAAGCCCGTTCGGCGGGGTCGTGGCTGGCGTCGGCGAGGTCGAGCTGGGAGATGACGTGATCGCGGACGTACGCGGCCTCGGCGAGCGACTTCATGCCGAAGGCGTGGTCGGTCAGCCCCGGGATGTCGAAGGTGCGGGTGACGCTGCCGGGAGCCAGCACGATGTAGTCGTACGGCTCGTTGACGACCTCGTCGGTGATGGTCCGTATGACGCAGACCTTCGACTTGAGGTCCACGCCGATCGCGCCGCCCGGAATGATCCGGGTGCGGTACTTCTTGCTGCGGCGCAACGACACGGCGATCGACTGGGGCGTCAGCACCCCGGAGGCGACCTGCGGCAGCAGCGGCAGATAGAGCTGGTAGGCGAACGGCGTCACCAAAGTGACGTCGGCCTCCGCGGCGGCGAGTTTGCGTTCCAGACGCCGAACGCACCCCACTCCCGCGAAGCCCGCGCCCACCACCAGGATCCTGGGTCGTGTCACGATGTCCATCCCTTTCTGCGGCTCCAGGCGGTCTGCCCCGACCTCATGCGCGTGCCCCGCCCGCGGGCCCCTCGCACCTCATCGATCCCACCGCGACCGGACCGGTTCCGCCAGCCGGGCGAGGCATGCAGACGAACGTTTCTCCTGAGGCCACCGTCGTACCCGCCGAACGGCCCCTGTACGCCCCCACCCTTCGGGCAGGCCGACGTCCCTGGCAAGTGCCGGTCCGGAGAACGGACGGGGCACGGGCCGACTCGGGCCCGTGCCCCGTCCCCTCGGACGCGTCTGTCACGCTGTGCGGCGAGCGCCTCCGTCAGTCCTGGCCGCCCTGCGGAGGGGCCGGCCGGTCGACGAGGGCCAAGGCCTCGTCGACCTCGGCCGAGACCGGAACCGTGAGGCTGACCCCGGTGAGATCCAGGACCCGGCGGACGGCGGGCCTGGGGTTGATCACATGCACGCTCCCCGGCAGGCCGCGGGCCTCCTGGTACACCCGAAGAATGATGTTCATGCCGGACGAGTCCATGAACGGGACCGCCGAGAGGTCGATGAGGAAGTGCCGTCGGCCGTGATGGAGCTGGTTGGCCAGATGGGCCTGGAACTCGGTCGCGGTGTCGAGGTCGAGATGGCCTTCGACCGTGACCAGGGCGACGTCCTCACGGGGCAGGGTGACCTCGACGGACAGGGGGTTCTGGGCGATGGACACGGGTACCTCCGAAAGCAGACGGTCGTGGGCGCCGGACTCGGTCCGAGCCCGGCGGCGATACGGGCCTCAGACGAGGTCGGCCCCCAGCAGGCCGGCCCGCAGACGCCGCACCATACGGCTGAGCAGCCGCGACACGTGCATCTGGGAGATGCCGAGCTCCTGGCCGATCTCCGCCTGCGTGCGCTCCTCGACGAACCGCAGATGGATGATCTGCCGCTCCCGCTCGTCGAGTTCGGCGATGAGCGGCGCCAACGAGTTGAAGTCCTCCACCAGTTCCAGCGCCGGCTCCTCCGCGCCGATGAAGTCGGCCAGCACCGACTCGCCGTCCGCGCCGCCGTCGGAGGTGAGCGCCGCGTCGAGGGAGGCGGAGGTGTAGCAGTTGGACGCCTTGCGCGCCTCGATGACCTCCTCCTCCGACAGCGACATCAGCTGCGACAGCTCCCGCGTCGTCGGCGCCCGGCCCAGCCGCGACTGCAACTCCTCGTTCGCCCGGGCCAGTTCGACCCGCGCCTCCTGAAGCCGGCGCGGCACGTGCACCGCCCAGCTGGTGTCCCGGAAGAAACGCTTGATCTCGCCGACGATGTACGGCACGGCGAACGAGGTGAACTCGACCTCGCGGGACAGCTCGAACCGGTCGATGGCCTTGATCAGCCCGATCGTGCCGACCTGGACGATGTCCTCCATCGAGTCGCCCCGGCCGCGGAAGCGCGAGGCCGCGTACCGCACGAGCGACAGGTTCATCTCGATCAGGGTGTTGCGCACGTACTGGTACTCGTGGGTGCCCTCCTCCACGACGGCCAGCCGGTCGAAGAAGCGGCGCGACAGCTCCCGCGCGTCCTTCGGGCTCACCTCGGTGGGTGTCTCGATGAGCGGAACCCCTCCGCGCGGGTCCCCTATCCCCGCCTGCTGTGCCGTGGCCGTCGTTGCCTGTGCCGTCACGGCATCCATGCCGCTCACTCCGTTCGTCGAGCCGGTCGATGACGCAGTCCGTCTGCCCCTGCATCCGCGTCTCATGCCGAACACATTCCGAATGCGGCTGCCGCGGCAGGGTAATTGGTGCTGTGGGGCGCGAGAAGGGAGCAGTGTGACCATCGACGGAATCTGGTCGTACGCGCCGGGCAGCGGCTCTGTCGAGGGGCAGGACCTGACCGGCTACGCCGTCGTGACCACCGACGGCACCCTCGGACATGTGGAACGCGAGGCCGGCCCGCACGGCATGCGGCACCTGGTCGTCGACACGGGCGTCTGGCTGTTCGGCAGGAGCGCCGTCGTCCCGGTGGGCGTCGTGACGCGCGTCGACCACGCGGGCCGCAAGGTCTCCCTGGCCTGCACCGGGGACGAGGTCAAGGAAGCACCCCCGCTTCCGCACCGACAGCGAGACGACGGATCCGGCGTACCTCGCCGCCGTCGGCGACCACTACCGCCGGCTGACCCCGCGCGGGACGACGCCGGCGTGAGAGAGGAGGAACTCGCGTCCGCCGGGCCGGCGACCGGTCCGGCGGCGCCGGTGACGACCGCCGCGTCCGCCCGGGCCCACGCCCGGGCGGTGGTGGCCGCCCGCTGGGACCCGTCGGTGCGGCCGGCCCGGGAGGCGGACGTCATCGACCTGCTGCTGGTCGTCTCGGAACTGGTGGCCAACGCGCTGCGGCACGGCGGCGGACTCGCCGGGTTCGAGATGACGCCCGTGGGCGACGGGATCCGGCTGGCCGTGCACGACCACAGCGACGACCTGCCCGCCGCGGCGTGCGGAGCGGACCTCGCGCCGGCCGGACACCGCGCGGGCGGCTACGGCTGGCCCCTGGTCGTCCGGCTGGCCCGGGACGTCGCCATCGAGAAACGGCCTGCGGGAGGCAAGACGATCAGCGTGTTCGTGCCGATCCGGCCCACCGGCCGAGGGGACTGACCTGACCGAACGGACCGACGGGCGCGCCGTCACCGCCGTCACTGCCGTCACCAGGGCAGGAACACGTGGACGTCCTTTCCCTCCGCCTGACCCGCCTCGTTCGGCACCACGCTGACCTGGCTGCACAGCGTGTGCACCAGATACCAGCCGATGCCGCCGCCCCCGCTGTCGGGGTGGAACGGCCGCGGCGCGGGCGGGGTGCTGTTGGTGTCGTGGACCGTGACGTGCACGCCGTCGAACGTGCGACGGAGGTGCAGTTCGAAGGGGCCCGGAGCGTACTGGACCGCGTTGGCGGCCAGCTCCGCGACGATCAGGACGATGTCGTGCCAGCACTCCGGCGCCATGGGCGGCGAGGCCCGCGCCAGCTCACGGAGGAACTCCTCCGCGGCCAGCCGCGCACCCGTCACATCCTGCGGTTCACCCGCGAAACGTGCCGTACGGCTCGGAATCGCCCAGGAGGACAATGCGTCGTTACCACGCGGCTCGGTTGCCATGTCGTCAGTGCGGCCCCGCTGCTGCCGGGACCGTCGTCCTTTCTCGTACGGCTCTCAGGCTTCGCCCCCTTCAGGGTTCCCGAGCCCGCACAGGCTACGCGTCCGCCCCCTGCCGGCCTACGAGCGCGGTGGCCCGCCCGGGGCCGCCCGCCGCCCCCGAGCCGTGACTCAGCGGAACACGTCGTCCGCGTCGTCCCAGCTCAGCACCTCCTCCGGTGCGCTTAGCCGGGGCAGGCGCGCCCGCGCCTGGTACATCGCCTCGATCTCCGCCGCGTAGTGCGCCACGATCGAGTCCCGGCGCAGCTTCATCGAGGGCGTCAGCAGACCGTTGGTCTGGTCGAACGGCTGCGGCAGGATACGGAAGGCCCGGATCGACTCCGACCGGGACACCGCGCTGTTCGCCGCGGCCACCGCCCGCCCGATCTCCTCCCGCAGGGCGTTCTCCTCACGGGCCTCCCGGCTCTGCGTGTCGCCGTGCAGCGTGAGGCTGCCGCGCCAGTGCGCCAGGAAATCGGGGTCCAGGGTGATCAGCGCGCCCACGCAGGGCCGGTTGTCCCCCACGACCACCGCCTGGTGCACGAGCGGATGCATCCGCAGCCGCTGCTCCAGCGCGGTCGGCGCCACGCTCTTGCCGCTGCTGGTGATGATGACGTCCTTCTTGCGCCCGGTGATCGTGAGATAGCCGTCGGAGTCCAGGAACCCGAGGTCGCCCGTGGCCAGCCAGCCGCCCCACAGCGCCGCCCGCGTCGCGGTGTCGTCGCCCACGTAGCCCTGGAACACCGACGGGCCGCGCACGAGGATCTCCCCGTCGTCCGCCACCCGGATGTCCGTGCCCGGCAGGGCCTGGCCGACGGTGCCAGACTTCTCCCGGCCCAGCGGCTGCATGGTGATCCCGCCGCCGGTCTCGGTCAGGCCGTATCCGTCGTGCACATAGATGCCGATGCCCTCGTAGAACAGGGACAGGTCGCGGTGGAGCGGGGAGCCGCCCGACGTGGCGCGGTGGACGCGACCGCCCAGCGCGGCCCGGAGTCTGCGGTACACCGTCCTCTCGAAGAGGGCGTGCTGGAACCGCAGGTCGAAGCCGGGCCCCGAGCCGCGGCCCAGCCGCTGCCGTTCCACGGCGGCCGCGAAGTCCCGGGCCGTCTCCGCCGCCCGCTCGAACAGCGCTCCGCGGCCCGATTCCCGGGCCGCCCGCAGGAAGTTCTTGTAGATCTTCTCGAACACCGACGGGACCGCGTACAGATACGTCGGACGGAACGTGCGCAGCGACGCCGAGAGCGCGTCCGCGCTGAGATCGGGCTCGTGACCCATCAGGATGCCGCCGCGCAGACAGAGGCCCTGGATCATCAGCCCGTACACGTGGGAGAACGGCAGGAAGGCGAGGACGCTCGGCTGCTCTCCCGCGGGGGCGGCCGTGTGCCCCCAGCCGGCCAGCAGCGTGTCGCAGGGGCTCGCCAGACTGCGGTGGCTCAGCGCGCAGCCCAGGGGCCGGCCCGAGGTGCCGGAGGTGTAGGCGATCACCGCGGTGGAGTCGGGCAGCACGATCCGGCGCAGCGAGTCCACCGTGGTCCCCGGCACCAACTCGCCGCGCCGCCCGAGTTCTTCGAGCGCACCCGCGTCCAACTGCCAGACGTGCCGCAGTGCGGGCAGGGCCGCGCACACCGATCCCACGGTCATGACGCTCTGTTCGTCCTCGACGACCACGCCCACACATGCGGCGTCCCGCAGGATCCACTCGACCTGCTCGCGCGAGGACGTCGGATAGACGGGGACGACCTCGGCCCCCACCGCCCACAGCGCATGGCACAGCACCGTCCACTCGTACCGGGTGCGGGCCATGATCGCCACGCGGTGACCGGGCTTGATCCCGGACGCCACGAACCCCTTGGCGAGGTCGACCACCTCGTCCCGCAGTTCGACGGCCGTCACCTCCTCCCAGCCGGCCGAGGCGGCGTCCGGACGACGGGAGAGCACCGCGAGGGTGGGGGTACGGGCGGCTGTCTCGAAAACGCTGTCGGCGAGCCCACCGGTCAGGGGCGAGACGGTGGGGGGAGCGAGGGCGAAGTCGCGCATGCGCTGCTCCTGTGACGTGTACGGGCTGTGACTCCGCCGACGGGAACCGTTATCGACGGTGGTCGAATCTAGCCCAGGCGAGACCGGTTGTGGCCTGGAACGAATAAGTAATCCGCCTTGACGATCCCGACGGGTCGGATCGCCTCAGGCCTGGGTGTGTCGCACGCACGTCGTGACGACCTCGCGCAGACTCCCCGTGCGCTGCCACACCTCCCGCTGGATCCGCGAGCCGTTGCCGACCTTCAGCAGTTCGGCACACGACGCCCGGGCCCGCTCCAGGTCCCCGCTGTCCGCCAGCGCATCCTCGACATGCGCCAGCAGGGCCCGTACGACCGTCTCGGCGCGGGTGCGCCGCATGGTCGCCGGGTGCAGCAGATCCGCGGTCAGCCCCGAGCGGGCGGCGCGCCAGCCGGCCAGCCGCAGCAGGCTCACACTGTGGTCCACCGGATCGAGGCCGGCCTCCCACTCCCGGGCGGCCGTCTCGACGAGCCCGCGCACCAGCGTGGCGATCAGCACGGCGGTGTCCGCGTGCAGACAGACGTCCGAGACCCGCACCTCCACCGTCGGATAGCGCGCCGACAGCCGGGCGTCGAAGTAGACCATGGCCTCGTCGAGGATCGTGCCCGTGGCCACCATGTCCGCCACCCGCCCGTGATAGCGCTCCGCCGAACCGAACAGCTCGGTCGGACCCGCCGAAGGCCAGCGCTGCCACACCCGGCTGCGATAGCTGCTGTAGTCCGTCTCCTTGCCCTGCCAGAACGGCGAGTTGGCACTCAGTGCCGCCAGCACCGACAGCCAGGGCCGGATCCGGTCGATGACCGCGACCCCTTCCTCGTCGGAGCCGACGGAGACATGGACGTGACACCCGCACACGATCTGCTCACGGGTCGCGATGCCGTATTGGTCCGCCATCCACTGGTAGCGCCGCCCTCTGCTGACGGAGGGGCGCACCGCCAGCGGCGACGTGGCGAGCGCGGCGACCGCGCACCCCGTCTCACGGGCGTGGCGCGCCGCCGCTCCGCGGATCCGCACGATCTCCGCGCCGAGTTCGCCCATGCCCGACTGCGGGTGGGTGGCGAACTCGAGCATCTGGTTGTGCAGTTCCTTCTGGAAGACCGGAGGCTGCTCCGCCTCCTCGCACCGCGAGGCGCGGGCGAGGACGGCGGCGGACAGGGCCTGCGGCTCCCCGGTCTCCGGGTCGACCAGGAGGAGTTCCTCCTCCACTCCGACGGTGCGCACGGGATGCGGCCTTTCTCTGCGGCCTTCTTCGGCGGGTGGTACGCACCCGACTGCCCCGTCCGGTCCTGTTCACACGGACGACGGCGTCAGCCACACCGTGGCCAGGGGCGGCAGCGTCAGCCGGAGCTCCCCCCGCTCGGGTGCGACCGGGGCGGGGCCGACGACACCGCTGCCGCCGTAGCGCTCGGCGTCGGTGTTGAGCAGCTCCCGCCAGGCCGGGACGTCGCCGGGGACGGCGAGCGGGTAGTCGTGGCGTACCACGGGGGAGAAGTTGCTGACGGCGAGGAGCGGCGCGCCCTGGGCGTCGTGGCGCAGGAACGCGAACACGTTGTCGTCCGCGGCGTCGCCGACCACCCACCGGAACCCGGCCGGGTCGGTGTCGCGCTCCCACAGGGCCGGCGTGGCCCGGTAGACCGCGTTGAGATCACGCACCAGGTCCTGCACCCCCCGGTGATCGCCCGCGGAGGCGTACCCCGGATCCAGCAGCCACCACTCGGGGCCGTGCTCCTGCGACCACTCCGCGCCCTGGGCGAACTCCTGTCCCATGAAGAGCAGTTGCTTGCCCGGATGGGCCCACATGAAGCCCAGGTAGGCGCGGTGGTTGGCCCGCCGCTGCCACCAGTCGCCGGGCATCTTCGACACCAGCGACTGCTTGCCGTGGACGACCTCGTCGTGCGAGATCGGCAGGACGTAGTTCTCGCTGTAGGCGTACACCATCGAGAAGGTCATCTCGTTGTGGTGGTACTTGCGGTGCACCGGCTCCTTGGCGATGTACTGCAGCGAGTCGTGCATCCAGCCCATGTTCCACTTCAGCCCGAACCCCAGACCGCCGCTGTCGGTCGGCCGGGTCACCCCGCCCCAGGCGGTGGACTCCTCCGCGATCGTCACGACCCCCGGATTGCGCCGGTACACCGTCGCGTTCATCTCCTGCAGGAACGCCATCGCGTCCAGGTCCTCCCGGCCGCCGAACACGTTCGGCGACCACTGCCCGGAGTCCCGCGAGTAGTCGAGATAGAGCATGGAGGCGACGGCGTCCACCCGCAGCCCGTCGACATGGAACTCCTCGCACCAGTAACTGGCGTTCGCCACGAGGAAGTTGCGCACCTCGATGCGCCCGAAGTCGAACTCGAACGTCCCCCAGTCGGGATGCTCGGCCCGCCGCGAGTCCCCGGGCTCGTAGAGCGGATCCCCGTCGAACCGCGCCAGCGCCCAGTCGTCCTTGGGGAAGTGCGCCGGCACCCAGTCCACGATCACGCCGATCCCGGCCCGGTGCAGGGCGTCCACCAGGAACTTGAAGTCGTCCGGCGTGCCGAGCCGCGAGGTCGGCGCGTAGAAACCGGTGACCTGGTACCCCCAGGAACCCGAGAACGGATGCTGGGCGACCGGCATGAACTCCACGTGGGTGAAGCCGAGGTCGTTGACGTACGACGGCAGCTCCTCAGCCAGTTGACGATACGTCAGCCCGGGTCGCCAGGAGGGGAGATGGACCTCGTACACGGAGAACGGCGCCACATGCACGGGCACGTCGCCCCGGTGCGCCATCCACTCCTGGTCCGCCCACTCGTAGTGCGAGGCGTGCACGATCGACGCGGTGTCCGGCGGCGCCTGCGCGCACCGGGCCATCGGGTCGGCCTTGAGGAAGCGGTGGCCGTAACGGGAGGTGATCTCGAACTTGTACGTGGCGCCCTCGCCGATCCCGGGCAGGAAGAGCTCCCACACACCGGACGAGCCGAGGGACCGCATCGGGAACGCGGTCCCGTCCCAGCAGCAGAAGTCCCCGGCGACCCGCACCCCCTGGGCGTTCGGCGCCCACACCGTGAACCGGGTGCCGATCACCCCCTGGTGCGCCATCGGCTCCGCGCCGAGCGCCTTCCACAACTCCTCGTGCCGCCCTTCACGGATGAGATGCAGATCGAGATCGCCGAGGGCCGGCAGGAAGCGGTACGGGTCGTCCACCTTGTGCTCGACGCCCCCGTACGACACCAGCAGCGTGTACGCGGGCACCGCGTCGAGCGGCAGGACGACGGCGAACAGACCGTCGCCCTCGGAGGCCAGGGGGGTGGGGTCGCCGTCGATCACGACGCTCACGGCGTCCGCGAAGGGCCGCAGGGCCCGGAAGAGGATCCCGCCCGGCACCGGGTGCGCGCCCAGCAGCGCGTGCGGATCGTGGTGGGCGCCCGAGAGCAGTCGCCCACGGTCGCCGGCGTCGAGTGCGGGCGCCGTGCGCGGGCGGGGGCCGGCCGACTCGGGCGGAGAGATGTCACGCAGGGCCACAGGGGTCAGCCTCCTCGGACGGCGAGTCGCTCGATCGCCGCCATGGGTACGGGCAGCCAGTCGGGACGGTTACGGGCCTCGTACAGCACTTCGTACACGGCTCGGTCCGTCTCGTAGGCACGCAACAGGGCATGTTTCTTACGGGGGTCCCAGCCCGCGCGGGCCGCATAGCCCGCGCAGTAGGCCTCCCGGCAACGGCGCGCCCACTCCGGCCGCCACGGGCGGCGCTGGCGGGCGGCGTAGTCGAACGAGCGCAGCATCCCGGCGATGTCCCGGACCGGGGAGTGGGCGCTGCGCCGCTCGGCCAGCGGACGGGACGGCTCGCCCTCGAAGTCGATGACGAACCAGTCCCGTCCGGCGCGCAGGACCTGCCCGAGGTGCAGGTCGCCGTGGATGCGCTGAGCGGGCGGACCCGCATCGCACACGGAGAGCGCACCGAAGGCGGTGGTCAGGCCCGGGACGAACGGGCGCAGCGCCGGCACATGGTGCGCGGCCGCCTCCAGCCGCTCGGTCATCGCCGCCGCCGTCCGCCCGTCCTCCGCGTGCGGACCGGCCGGCAGGGCCGCGGCCAGCGCGAGGTGGACGTCCGCCGTGGCCCGCCCCAGTTCCTCGGCCTCCGCCGTGAAGGCCTCCCCGCGGGCGAGGGCTCGCAGCGCGAGCGTCCAACCGTCGGAGGCGTCGGGCAGGAACGGCTGGAGCACGCCGAGCGTCGCCTCCTGCGGATGCGTCGTCCGGAACCAGGCCACGGGCGCGGGCACCCGCCCGCACCCCTGCCCGGCCAGCGCGACCGGCACCTCCAGATCGGGGTTCACCCCGGGCTGGATCCGCCGGAAGATCTTCAGGATGAACGCGTCCCCGTACACCAGCGAGGTGTTGGACTGCTCGGCCTCCAGCAGCCGCGGCGCGAGCCCCGGAGGCAGCGACACGAACGGGTCCGACTCGAAGCACAGCGGGCCCAGCGTGCCGGGATGCCGCATCCGCTCCAGGAGCAGTTGTGCCGACCGGGGGTCCTGCAACGCGTCATGGACCGTCAGCCCCGCCATCGGCCCCTCCTCCACCCTGCCGATCAGCGCACGGCCCAGCCGAGGCGACAGATGCTCCTGGATGCCGAGGAGCAGCTGATAGCAGTCACCGGCCGGGGGAGTGCCGCCGGGCGTCGGGACGCCCGACTGATCGGCGTGCACGAGCAGATGCAGACATCCCGGATACAGCTCGGTCATCGACAGCATGCGCAGGTCGGTGAGGGGCCGGTCCTTGCCGGCGAACCAGCGCTGGCGCGGCAGCCACTCGCACAGCAGCGCGGCGAGCGGCCCGCCGGAGCGGACGCCGCTCGCGCTGTTCGGGCGCAGGGGTGCGGTCTTCGTCACGGTGACCCATCCTTTCCTCGGCGCACGCTCACGGGCGGCGGCCGATCCGGGACGCGGCTCTGGTGAGCCGGAACCAGTAGAAGCCGTGCCCCGCGAGGGTGAGCAGGTAGGGCAGTTCACCGATGGCGGGGAAACGGACTCCGCCGAACAGCTCGACGGGATGGCGGCCGTCGAAGCGGCGCAGGTCGAGCTCCGTGGGCTGTGCGAAGCGCGAGAAGTTGTGCACGCACAGCACCAGGTCGTCCTCGTATTCGCGCAGGAAGGCGAGGACGGCCGGATTGGAGGACTGCAGTTCGGTGTAGGTCCCGAGGCCGAAGGCGGGGTTCTGCTTCCGGATCTCGATCATCCGCCGGGTCCAGTGCAGCAGCGACGAGGGCGACGACATCGACGCCTCGACGTTGGTGACCTGGTACCCGTAGACGGGGTCCATGATCGCGGGGAGGGACAGCCTGCCCGGGTCGCAGGAGGAGAAACCTGCGTTGCGATCCGGTGTCCACTGCATGGGGGTGCGGACGGCGTCGCGGTCGCCGAGCCAGATGTTGTCGCCCATGCCGATCTCGTCGCCGTAGTAGAGGATCGGCGAGCCGGGCAGGGACAGGAGCAGCGCGGTGAACAGCTCGATCTGGTTGCGGTCGTTGTCCAGCAGCGGTGCGAGCCGGCGCCGGATGCCGATGTTGGCGCGCATCCGCGGGTCTTTCGCGTATTCCGCGTACATGTAGTCGCGCTCTTCGTCGGTGACCATTTCGAGGGTCAGCTCGTCGTGGTTCCGCAGGAAGATGCCCCATTGACAACTCGACGGGATCGCCGGGGTCTTGGCGAGGATTTCCGAGACGGGGTAGCGGGATTCCCGGCGCACCGCCATGAAGATGCGGGGCATGACGGGGAAGTGGAACGCCATATGGCATTCGTCGCCGCCGGAGGAGTAGTCGCCGAAGTAGTCGACGACGTCCTCGGGCCACTGGTTGGCCTCGGCGAGGATCACCGTGTCCGGGTAATGCGTGTCGATGTCGCGACGCACCCGCTTGAGGAACTCGTGCGTGGCGGGAAGGTTCTCGCAGTTGGTGCCCTCGGCCGCGTAGAGATAGGGCACGGCGTCGAGGCGGAAGCCGTCGATGCCCAGGTCCAGCCAGAACCGGAGGGCGGCCAGGATCTCCTCCTGCACGGCCGGGTTCTCGTAGTTGAGGTCCGGTTGGTGGGAGAAGAAGCGGTGGAAGAAGTACTGCTTGCGGACGGGGTCGAAGGTCCAGTTGGAGACCTCGGTGTCGACGAAGATGATGCGGGCGTCGGCGTACTGCTTGTCGTCGTCGGCCCACAT
>NZ_JBITCT010000044.1:0-93586 GCF_044453465.1 Streptomyces sp. NPDC051677 | reverse complement strand
GGACGGAGGAACTCCCACTCCTGATCAGACAGTTCATGGCGACGTATCACACGACCATGATCCACTACTCAAGATCAATTGAAGACACGACCTAGCGCGGCCATGGCGAAGGTGGCGAACCGGTGCGGGGTGTGGTCGTTGCCTACGACGCGGGTGACGTACCGGTTGCGCTGGTGGCCGGCGTTGAGCAGGCCGCGCATCTCCTCGTTCTTCTCCGCCTGCTTCGGCGTGCCGAAGATGGTGTCCGCCTCGTCCACCAGCAGGGTGGGCGGTTCGTCGGTGATGGAGCGGAAGATGGCCGCGGGCGTGGTGTTGATGGTGAGCATCGGCTCGTGGACCGTCTCGGTGAGCACGTCCAGGAGCCGTGACTTGCCGCACCGCTTCGCCGGCCCGACCACCGCCAGGCGCGGTGCGTGCTGCCACGCGGGCTGTAGGTGCGTCGCCGCCACCCACAGCGTGACCGCGTGTAGCGCCTGCTGGGAGGGCAGGATCACGAACTGGGCTACCTGGGAACGCAGTTCGCTCAGCAGCTCGGAGCCGTACGTCGGCTCGGGTTCCGGCACCGCCTCCTCGGCGGGCTGATCCACCGGGACCGTATCCGGCGCCCCGCCGTCGGCCGCCGGGGCGGCTTCGGACGCATAGCCGGGCCGGCCAGGCACGGCGACCGTCGGCCATACCGCTTTGCCGGGTGCGGAATAGGGCTCGGGTGTCGTAGGTTGCACAGGGCAGCTCCTTTTCCGGTGACGTCGGGCATGCAGGCCCGACTCACGCAGGTCGTTCGTTGGTATGCGGGCAGTGGAGTGTGCGGAGCCTCCGGCGTTGGCGCGCCGGGGGCTTTCTCGCTTCCTTGGCCGGGGCGAGGGAACACGGACAGTACGTCCACGCCCCGACACAGTCCAGCGTTTCTGTGTCAGCTCAGCGCAGAAGCGTCTGCTATGGGCTCGGGCGGTCATGCGGCCAGGCCGAGCAGGTGCAACAGGTCGGCGGTCACGACGCGGTACGCCTTGCCCAGCCGCAGGACCTTGCAGGGGTACTGGCCCCGCTTGGCCAGCTCGTAACCCTTGCTCCGCCCCAACCCCAACGCCCGATTGCCGGTGTCCAGGTCAACAGCAGCGGGAAGCTCCAGGAGCTCCGCTCGGCTCATACCCTTCGCCCGGCCGGCGGGTTCGTTCTCACGCATACGCGCTCCATCCATGACTGAGCCCTCGGCGAACACGACGATCGCGCTCGTCTCCAGGTCATGGAATCAACGCTAGGCAAGCTAATGTGTCTTCATGACACAACGCCGTTCCGACCATAGAGACGAGGAAGACACCGAGGCCGACGACCTCGAATGGGAGGACCACGTCATGGCCACCGTGGCCGGCGAGGTCCGCAGACGGCGGAAGGAACTGCGATGGAGCGCACAAGATCTCGCCGACAGGTGCGAGGAGATCGGCTACCCGATCCCGCGCAACGTGATCGCCAACATGGAGTCCGGCCGCCGCGCTGTCCTCCCCCTGGTCGAGGTCATGGTCCTCGCCAAGGCCCTGCGCATGTCCCCGATCAGCCTGATCTACCCCGTCGGGTACGTCGACGACATCCGCCAACTTCCCTACCAAGACCCGCAACCGGCCTGGGACGCCCTGCAGTGGTTCACCGGCAACTCTCCGGCTGAAGATGCCACCGATCACATGCTCGACCACTTCCTCGCCCACGACCTCGAACTCCGCTCGGCCCTGGCCGCCGTGGAGAGCGAGGACTACGAACGCTGGAAGGTCAAGACCGCCCCCAACCGCGTCCAACGGGAAGCAGCCGAGCGCGCTTTGGCCCGGTACGCCGACCAGGCCGCCAACGCCAAGCACGAACTACGCCGCCACCGCGACGCCATCCGCGAAGCCGGCGGCACCCCACCCCACCTGCCCTCCCCGCTCGCCGACGTCGACCCGCCACCCGATACCGACCCCACCGAGGAGAACGACCTTTGAAGGGTTCCACCCACCGCCGCTGCTACTGCCGCGACACCCACACCGGTAAACCGCTCGGCAAGCAGTGCCCGAAGCTCTCCAGCCGCAAGCACGGCTCGTACTCCATACGCCAGGAGCTCCCGCCCCGCGAAGACGGCACCCGCCGCTCCTTCAGCCGCGCCGGCTACGACTCCCTCAAGGCCGCCCAGGCCGACCTCGACCACATACGCGCCCTCCTCGGCCTCGCCGACACCGACGACCCCGAAGGCATGGCGCTGATCGCCGCCATGCTGGAGGAGGTCGGCGACGAGAAGTCGCCACTGCCGGATGTCGAGGAGACCCGCCGGCGCCTGAAGTCCGGTCAGGACCTGATCGGCCGCCTGACCGTCGGCGAGTGGCTCGACCGGTGGCTCGACGGCAAGCGCATCCGCAAGTCGGGGCTCAGCCGCTACGAGACCGATATCCGGTTCCATTTGAAGCCTCGGATCGGCCACCACCGTCTCGATCGGCTGCGCGTGAGCCATCTCAGCGAGATGTTCACGGCCATATCCGACGGCAATGCCGAGATCCTGGAGCAGAACGCCCAGCGCCGTGCCGCGGTCGAGGAGTTGGCCACCGTGCCGTGGAAGGGGCTGGACAACCGCGCCCGCCGCAAGGTGATGAAGACGGCGATCGATGCCATGCCGCCGTTCCGGCGTGTGACCGGCCCGGCTACCCGGCTGCGCATCAAGGCCACGCTGCGGTCTGCGTTGAACGACGCGATCGGCCAGCAGATCCTCACCTTCAACCCGGCCGCCCACGTCGAGCTCGACCCAGTGCGTAAGCCGAAGGCTCTGGTGTGGACGGACGCGCGGGTCGCCAGGTGGGAGCAGACGGGTGAGAAGCCCTCCCCCGTCATGGTCTGGACGCCCGAACAGACTGGCGCGTTCCTCGACTTCCTCGCGGAGGACCGGCTGTACGCGATGTGGCACCTGATCGCCTTCCGCGGTCTGCGGCGGGGCGAGGCATGCGCGCAGCCCTGGTCGGAGACCAATCTCGATGACCACTCCCTGACCGTCTCCGCCCAGCTCGTCCAGGACGGGTGGGGGGTCGAGACCTCGGAGCCCAAGACGGACAGCGGCTTCCGTGTGGTCGCGCTCGACGACGACACCGTCAGCGTCTTGAAGCGGCACCGCGAACAGCAGGACGCGGACCGCGAGGAGTGGGGAACGGCCTGGGTCGAGACTGGCATGGTCTTCACCCAGGAAGACGGCTCCTGGCTGCACCCCGGCAAGGTGACCGACCTCTTCGAGCGCCTCGTCGCCGCTTCCGGGCTCCCGCCGATCCGGCTGCACGACCTCCGGCACGGCGCGGCCACGCTCATGCTCGCCGCCGGCATCGACGTGAAGATCGTGTCGGACACGCTCGGGCACAGCGACACCCGCATTACGCGGGACATTTACCAGAGCGTCCTGCCGCAGGTCGGCAAGAACGCTGCCGAGGCCACCGCCAAGCTGGTCCCGCTTCAGCGGAAGACCGAGGCGGAGGAGGCCGCCCGCAAGGCCGCCAAGAAGGCGGCGGCCAAGGCGAAAGCCGAGGCCAGGGCCAAGAAGAAGGCCAAGCGGAAGAAGCCCAAGAAGTAGGGCACCGGACCGCACCGCTCACGCATCGCTCACGCAAGCCATCTCGCGGCATCCCGGCCGCGTGACGCGTCATGCCCCGAGCAACACAAAAGGCCAGGTCACGGGCTATGTGACCTGGCCTTTGCCGGAGCCGCCTTCGGGATTCGAACCCGAGACCTACGCATTACGAGCTCGCCAGAGCTTTGCCCTAGGGTTCACTTCCTCTCCCTGATTTAGGCATCTGCGCAGGTCAGCTAACATGTTGATATCCGGGATGCGTCGATCGTTCACGGGGTTTCACCGTCCTTCCGGCCCCATCTGGGCCCCAGGACTGGGCCGCCGACGGGCTGGCCGGGCCCTGGTCAGGCTGACCTCCAGTTCAGCGCCAGGCGCCGAAGTGGCGTCCAGCGCAGAGATCTTGCGACGCGGAGAGGCCCTGCCCCTCGGGCGGTCTCTAGGGGTCGTCGCGTTGATCAGGCCGCGAGCGTGATCTCCAACCGTCGAGAACTGCTCTGTCAGTGCCCGGTGGCATGCTCTTCCATCATGAACAAGCAGCACTTCTGGGAGCTCATCGCTGCGGCCCGCAACCAGGTGATCGCCCCGCACGAAAGCGAAGCGGTCGCTCGCGAAGCGACCTCGCTGTTGGCCGACCGGCCAGTCAAGGAGATCGTCGCCGCTGAACAGGTGCTGTGGGACCTGATGGTTGAGTCCTACACCAACCCTCTGTGGGCCGCTGCTTACATCGCCAACGGCGGGTGCTCTGACGATGGCTTCGATTACTTCCGCGGCTGGCTGATCGCTCAAGGTCGTGAGGTCTTCGAGCGCGCAGTCGCTGATCCGGACGCTCTCGCAGAACTGCCCATCGTTCAAGCCTCCGCGGCCGACGGCGTCGACCTGGAGGGTTCGGACATGCTGGGCATCGCCTGGAGCGCACACATCACGGCGACCGGTGATCAGCTTCCCGCGGGCGCGCCGACCATCCGCTACCCGCAGCTGGACCCTGCCTGGTCCTTCGACTTCGACGACTCAGACGAGATGGCTCGCCGCCTGCCGCGTCTGGCTGCCCTCTACCTGCAGTAGGCGGTCCTGACCGGTGGGGCACAATCACGGTCAACTGGGCGGGCAACGGTGGGGGTGGGAACGTGGGGCGTTTTGGCTCGCGAGGCCGACGTAAGGGCATACCGAACGAGCCGGCACTGCTGGCGGCGGCTGCCAAGAATCCGGGTGGCAGCGTCGCCGAGATCGACCCGGCGTATATCGACGACCCGGACGGCTACGTACCTCCCGAGGCGATCCGCGGCGCGTGGTTGGTGGACAGCAGCGGGAAACTGACAGGTGAGTACCAGGAGAACCCCCGACACGGGGTGCCACAGGACGACTTCAGCAAGCTCACTGATCCTGATCACTGGCTTGGCTGGCTCGGCGATGATCCCGCAACCGCCGTCCGGAAGGGCATCGAGGACTCCTTGCGCGCCCAGGTGGAAGACGCAGTGGTCGAATGGGTCAAGATCCTTGAAACGCCCCGGTTTCTCACGGGTGGGCGTCGACATTCTGAGGACGAACAGCTCATGTTGGTCACCCGCGCGGCACTCGCCGCGCCGTTCGCGTTGTCCGTGCGTACCACGCAGCACGGGCGTTCCATCCTCCTGGGGGTGTTCTCCTGGGCGGCGGTGAACCTCTCACCGCCCGGAGCCCGGAAGGACCGGCACTGGCTTGACCTGGGTGTCGGGCTGGACTGGGCCGGTGAACGGCTTCAAGGACGGATGTACGAAATTGACGGTGCGGACGGCATCGCCGCGCAGTAGAGCGGGAATGTCACTCCGTACCGGCGGCCAGAGCGGATACATAGCGCCTTAGCCGCTCTTGATGAGGAGGGAGCCGCCCGAACCCTCAACTAGGCCGCTACGATGCTCTGTTGAGCGTCCTGCTTGTTATGCAGTTAAACGCTGTCCGCGCTAACTCGGTCATCAAGCGACCGATGTGGCACCAGGATTGACGGAGGGCAAGTGACAAGGTGGATAAAGAGGTACTGGACGAAAGCGCTCCTCCTGCTCTTTTCCAGCTTCCTTGGTGCCGCCGTATTTGCCACATCAGTAAAGGCAGGAGAAGACGACTATGCCGATAAAGAACTTATGTTGCAACTCGGCAGTGTCGCCGCCTTTGTTGTCGTCCTTGTCACAGCCGCCGACGCGGCACTCAACGAGCGAGAGAAAGAGAAAGCTCGCCAACAAGTAGCTCGCGCCGCGCGCACGCTGGGCGTCACCTACAACAACACCCTCCTTCCTCTATCAACGGCTCTGGGAGAATTGGCGCAACAATATTCTGCCGCCTTCTCCAGCTCGGGAGCGCCAATACCCCCGGCACTGGCAACGGCTCAAGCTGCCCAATGGACGACGGTACGAACAGCGGTCCTGACTGGCGCAGCAGTGCTTACAGCTGACCCAGATTCCAGCTCTGGCCTTCCCAGAGCCCGCTGCTCGTATTACCGGCTTAAAGACCCGACCAAGCACGAGTTTGAACGAGAAGACTGGGCCGGCGCGTCGCCAGGACCTCGGACAGATATTGACGGAGCCGCAGGATCCCATCTACTACACGACATTCTGGAAACAAGAACTCCTTTTCACGTGGGTGCGGCCACCGGGTTGGTAAGTCGAATCGACCCGTTCAGCCCTAAATACAAGTCCGTTATCGCCGTAGCAGTCGCCGCTGGCAGTCGAGAATTCGGCGTACTCATCATTGATGCCCCTCAGGCCACTGATCTGACCGTGGAACACGTCGTACTGATGCAGTCAGTGGCCGGGCTCCTCGCCGCAACCCTCGCCCTCACGAAGTGAAGGGATCGCTTAAATGGCTGGCCGCCCCCCAGACCCGACTCCTCCGGATCCAATCCCGCCAGACCCGATTCCTCCGGACCCAGCCCCTCCGCCCCGAATGTCTCGCTGGCAGCGCCTACGCATTATAGCAGTTGCAATTATTTCGCTTGTACCAGAATTGCTTCGCCAAGTGCGGCGAACTCGGCAACCACACCCTCCGCCCCGCCCTCGCCATCACCGAGAAATCGTCCTGGCGACGGAGACTGCGCGCCGATACGAGCGGATGGGGCGCGAGGATTTCGAAGCACGAGTAGCGGAGGAAAGTGGGACGTACGGTTGGGAAAACCTTTGCATTTCGGTGATAGCACTGGGAGGGGTGAGCTCGGCCATCCTACTGCGCCGCGGTGGGTATGTTTCGTACAGTTTCTATCTGTTCGGACTCTCGGCGCTGTGTGTTCTTTGGATAGCAGTTCGATGGAATATTCGCAGGCGTCGAAACCGCAACCCCCGATAATGCCTTTTTCCGTCCCATCTGCGCGACCACTGCGGCCACTGCAATCCCCACGATCATGGGAGCAATCAGGGCGTCAACTGCTGGGCGGCGCATGGCGCGGGCTTCGGCGCGCCCCTCCTCTTTCGCTTCGCGGATCTCCTCACGGTCCGGGGCTTCGGCGTAGTCGCGGGTTGAGCGGGTTGTCCTGATGTGGGCCCGGATGTGGAGCAGGCACGGCCTTCCAAGATCATTTGGGTGTCGAGTCCAGTGATTTCTGCGGAAGTCCGTGCCTGCCGTTGCATCTTCTCCGATCCCGCCCATCCTTGACCAACTCCGTGATCAGCCTGACGCTGCTGAACATGAACTGCCCGGCCTGCTGGGCCGGTTGGCTGAGGTTTCCGATTCCCGCAAGCCCCGCGGCCTGCGACATGTTGTTGCCGGAGGCCGGCGGGGATGGTCCCGACGCGGCTGTCCCACGGGTTCCTTTGGGGTGAGCGGAGGTGGCCAGGCCGGGTGTCCGGGCCGGTGTCAGGTGGTGCGCCGAACCATGCGCTGCTGGTTGGGGTCCCATTCGCATTCGGCGTAGAGGCGGTTGAGGTCGGGGAAGGACTCGTTGCCGGGGCCGAGGTCGATGACGAAGCCGTACTCGAGGCACTCGTCCTCGCCGGGCCACCGGCCGGTCCAGGGGGTGTTGCACGCGGTGCCGTAGTGGGGGCAACCGAGGCGCTGGAAGCCGGTGATGGCACAGCGGGCGACGTCGCAGCCGTCGAGGTGGAAGTTGCCGGGGCTGACCGCACAGTCGGGGCAGTTGGTGAGTTCGGGGCGGGGCTGATCGGTGTCGGGGTCGTTGGCCATGCGTGGTCCTCCGGGTATGGGCGGGCCGCCCACCTGGTGGGGTGAGCGGCCCGGTTAGCGGTGGCTAGGTGGTCTGGTTGGTGGGCTCGCGCTGCCGTCCCGGTGCGGCCAGGACGTCGTGTCCAAGCTGGCCAAGGCGCAGGGTGATCCAGGCGGTCTTCTGGTGGTCCTGCTGTCCGGGGCGCGTGAAGGCTTCGATGTCGGAACGCCAGGTGAAGCCGGCGCTTTCGATGAGGGCGGTGGTCTGCTCGTTGAGGTCGGCGGCGTTTTCCGGCGCGACGACGAGGGCACCTAATCGGGTGTCGTGTGTCACCAAGTACATAGGGTTGGTTCCTTTTGTCCGCCGCCCACCTACTGGGGTGGGCAGCCCGGTCCGGGAGGAGTCAGGAGGCGTCGGGCTTGTCGGCAGTCGGCTTGGCCGGAGTTCGCTTGCTCGCGCCGCGCGGTTTTTTGGACTTGCCGTCGGCGTCCGGGGCGGCACTCTTGGCTGCTGTGCGCCTACGGGTGGTGCTCGCCTTGGGCTCCCCGTCTGCGGAGGGGGCTGCGGGCTTGGGGCGGCGGGTCCGCTTCGGTGTGGGCTTCTGCTGGGGCGCGTGCGTGGCCTCGGTGTCGGGCTGCTCGGCCGGGACCCTCGGCTCGGCTGTGGGCTGGTCGGCGGGCTCGGGGACGGCCTTGAGATGGCGCGTCTGCTTGTCGGTCGCGGTCTGCGGTTCGGGGGCGGGCTGGTCGCTTTCGCTGGCGTCGGCCGGGGTGGTCGCGCCAGCGGCGTCGGCCTCAAGATCGGCTGGTGGATCCCAGGGCCGGTGGCCGACGTAGAGGGGCTTGGCGTCGAAGACGGGCAGCAGGCGGTCGGTGATCGTGTTGTAGAGGGCGACGCCGGGGTCCTCGTCTGCTTCAAGGCCGCCGATGTGGACGGGGATGTGCCAGCGGTGGCCGTGCGGCAAGGGGATGGTGTCCTCTATGGGCTCGTGGTCGGCGGGCACAGTGCCGCCGGTGGCCCACAGTTGGATGCTGCTGCCGTCGCCGAGGAGGCGCATGCCGATCTGGCGCTCGTGGGGGCCATCGAGGCCGATGATGCCGTCGTTGATCAGCTTGTTGACCTGCCAGCTGTCGGAGTCGAGGTACTCGGTGATGGATTCGGCGGTGGCGTGGAGGGCCGAGGGGGCGAGTTGCACGACGTTCTTCTCCAAGAGGTCGTCGGTCAGTGGGTGGGCGGTACAGCCCCGCCCCTGATGGGGCGGGGACTGGGTCACGCGGGGATGGTGGTGAGGAGGGTGCGGGCGGCCTCGGCGAGTTGCGGAGCGTTGGCTTCCTCGCAGCCGGCGTAGCTGCATGCGGCGCGCAGGGCATCGCGAGCAGCGTGGGTCTCGCCGCGGTCGAGGAAATGCGCAGCGGAGTCGAACGAGAAGGCAGCGACGCCGAGGGCGTTCTCCTGGTCGTCGCAGACGGCGCGGTTGACGAGGGCGCGGGCTCGGGCGGCCAGCTTGCGGACGGCGGCTTCGAGGTCGGGGTGTTCGAACTGAAGGTCGAGGGTCTGGGCGGCTAGCTGCATGGGGTTCTCCGAGAGGTCGGCCGAGTGTGCGAAGGCCCCGCCCTGGTGGGCGGGGCCGGTAGGTCAGGAGGGGAAGAGGCAGACGCTGTCGCCTTCGTCGAGGAGCATCGAGAGGCGGGAGCCGCTGTCCCAGTCGACCTTGAGCTGTCTGAGGGCCGGGACGTAGGAGCGGATGGCGCCTTCGTCTCCGGGGCGGAGTTCGGTGTGGGGGTCGGTGGTGGCCGCGAGGGTGACGCGCTGACCGGTCTCCTACATGCGTTGCCTTTCTGATGGAGGGAGCAGACACCCCGCCCCCGGTCCTCTTATTTTAAGGGCGAATAGAGTGGCGTGCAAGAATTTTTCTGGCGAAATACCAGGTCAGGCCGCCTTTGCGCGGATGAGTCGGTCGGCGAGGGCGATCGCCTCCTGTGTCGCCTCGGCTACCGCGATGTAGCTGAGGATCTGGTCCCGCTCCTCGAACACAGCCTTCCTCTCCCGCACAGCTCGCTCGTGCAGGCCGCCGTCGGCGAGGGTGTCACCGCAGGCAATGACCACGTTCGGACCCAGGCCCCACACGATCGCGTTGACGGCCGCGCCAGCCGCAGCAAGCGGTTCGAGTTCATTCAGCGCCCACACATACTCGGCTGGATCCGCCTGGATGTTGCGCAGATGCTGGGCGGCCGCCCGGAACATGCCGCCTGTGCCGCCGGCGGGCTCGTGGAACCGATAGCCCTTCTCGGGCGGCGTGTCGCCGATGAGCATCCTGGCCATCATGTCGCAGAGCTCAGGCGGGGTGTGGTACTCGCCGAGTCCTTGTTTGGCACCGTGCGAGCGCAGCGAGGTGACCGTCCACGAGATCACGTCGGTGTCGGATCGGTTGTAGGGATCGGGGTCGCCGGTCAGCTGCAGGACGCCGTAGCGCAGCGCAGTCTCGGTCACTCGGCGCACCGCGTACGCCTTCTCCTCCACGCCCTCCTCGGTGAGCCAGCCCATCAGCGGAGCCATGCGGGCCCCGAGATCGGGACGGTGGGCCCAAGTGTGCGCATATATCTCGCGGTAGCCCTGCAGGAGCTGCCAGTCGGTCGATTTGCTGATGATGCGGGTGACGTCCTCGGTATGGCCCTTGATGGGGAACAGGGCCATACCGGCGACGACGCTGACGGGGATGTCCATGCGGTAACCGCCCCAGTTGGAGGCGTGCCAGGTCTCGGCAACGGCCTCGCCGAGGCGCTGGCCTGCATCGCGCGGGTTGCCGATCAGTAGCGGCGCTATGCGGCGCGGCGCGGGGATGGAGGCCTGGACGGACGGCAGTTCGGGGCGGGGACCGGCGAAGAGGCTGTCGAGCTCGGCGTCGGCTGCGACGACGGGTCGGGACGCGGGGGCCGGACGAGAGGCGGGCGCAGCAGCCGGGCGGGAGCGGGCGGCGAACGTCGCCGGCATCGGGGCCTCCTCGGCGTCGGCGAACAGGTCGAGCTGGTCCATCAGTTGCTCCTTTTGCTTGTGAGCGTGACGGCGCCCCGCAACCGAGCCGTGAGTTCGGCGGGGTGGCGGGGCGCAGAAGAAGTACGGTCAGGGGCGGTCGTTGACGTGGGTCACGGTGTCGGCCAGATAGAGGACTCCGGCAGCCAGGCCGCCCACCAGGGCAGTCAGCTCGCCGCTGTCGCCGTCGCAGGGCCCGAACGCGGCAGCTCGTTCGACGATCTTGCGCAGTTCCTGACGGGTCATGTCCGTGGGCCGCTTGGGTTGCGGATGCGAAGCCGGGCCTTCGCGGCGTGCTTCCACCACGTCATTGACGGTGGTGAGCAGGCGGCCGGGGCGCAGCCCGGTGTAGTCGCCCCAGTAGTGGCCGAGGGCGAGGCGGACCTTGCCTTTGGTCTTGTCCCAGTCGGCGTGAACCGCGTACCGCTCCTCTTCGGGGTCCGCCTCGACAAGCAGGGCCGGGATGAGTGCCGTGCCGCCGGCCGGAACGTAGGCAAGGGCTATCGGGGTGACGCCCAGCTGGATGAGCGCGTCGTTGACGCGGTCGGCCTGGTCGACGGCGGCGAGCGCCTGGCGGGCCGCGTCGGCTTTCCGTCGGCGGGCATAGGCGGCTTCAGCGTCGGCGAGCCACGGGGGGTCGGTGTCGGACATGGTGGGTTCCTCGGCCGCGGGGTTGGGGGCCTCGTACCAGGTCCACTCGCCGCCGCCGATGCCGTACAGCCCCTCGTCGTTGGGCTGGATGATCGAGGTGGCCGACGCAGGGGCGTCTTCGAGGTACGGCCAGCGGATGAGGAGAACGACCACGCGGGGCTCGCCCCGATCAGTGCCGCCGTCGATGACGTGGACGGTGTCGTTGCTGCCGTAGCCGCACTCGTCGGTCATCTCCTGCGTGCGGGCGGCGATCTTGCGGACTGTGTCGAGGGTGAAGTACGGGCGGAGCGAGTTGTTCCAACGGTTGGCAGGATCGAATTTGGCCTCGAAGGGGCCGAACGTGTCGTCGATCCAGACCCAGGTGTCGATCACGGTTTTCCTTTCGGTGTGCGAGTGGCCGCGCGCACGCGGTTGCGAGGCCCGGCGCGGGCTACGGGTACAGATAGCCTTCTTTCGAGTGATGTGGCACATCCTTGGCGGCCGAACCAAGGGCGGAGCCCGGCCGCCTGCGCCGGTCAGGCGGTGGTGCTGTAGCGCGCCTTGAGGGCTTCAATGACCTTCGGCAGGACCTCGTACAGCGGCGCGGGGATGTCGGCGTGGTGGCGCGAGTCGTCCAGCGCCCCCAGCAGGACGACGGGCCCGTACAGGCAGTACGGCAGCTGCTTGACGTAGATGCCGTTGATCAGCGAGGTCGCGTACAGGTTCTCCTTTTGGCGCAGCGCGCCGTCGCCGTCGATCGCCACCGCCAGGCGACGCCCGCCGTCAGGGCGGGCGTAGTGAGCGATCTCGGCCCCGCCGCCGACCGCCTCACGCAGCGTCTCCAACAGGCCTCTCCCGACGGGCAGCTGAAGATCGGTGAGGGTGCCGTCGACGCCGAGGCGGACGCCGCGAATGGTCTTGCTCATGATTCCTCCAACGGGGGTCAGGGCTTGAGTACTGGCGAGTTCTGGGCGGCGAAGATCCGAGCCGTGCACCGGAATCGCCCGCCAGCGGGGAACGGCGTGGCCGCACCAGCAGCATGTGAGCGTGTCCTTGGGTTTCGGCATCAGGCTTCGCCGATCGGTTGGTCGCCGCCCCGATGGCGGCCCCCGAGGCGGTCAGAACGGGCGAAGGCTCAAGGCGAGTTCGGTGAGCATCTGGCGGCCGATGTGCAGCGCGTGACTGGTGGAGAACTCGTCCTGCTCGGCGCGGGCGGCCATCTCCACCAGGCACTTCAGGAGCACATCGGGCATGCAAGCGATCCATGTCCGGAAGAGCTGGCCGAAGCCCGCCGTCCGATGGGTCGCGGTCAGGGCCGCGTCGATGGAGATCACGGCCTGGCCTGCGGCGTCGGCGGTTAGGCCGAACCGCTCGGCGAGCAGCGCCTCCAGGTGCGGGGCTTCGAGGACGTCGGCGAGCCGTCCGACCACCTGGCCGTTGGCGAGCGTGTACGGGGCGGCGAGTGGGTCGGCGTGGGCGGTGCTGCTCATGGCTTCCTCCAAGAGGCCGTGGTCATGCGGGGACAGGCCCGGCCGCCCACCCCGGTGGGCGTGGGCGGCCGGTTTGGAGCGGGGTCAGGCAAACCAGATGTCCTGGTACGCCTCCAGCTGCTCCAGGGCGAAGTCGAAGTTCTGCGCGCGGGTCAGCACGAAGTCGGCCGCGTCGATCTGGCCGTGCTCGGGGTGGATGAACTGGAACGTGATCTTGACCTCGTCGACCCCGGGCCGGGTGGTGATCTTCAGGACGGCCGGGTCGTTGGCGTAGCGGACGTACACGCTGCCGCCGACGATGCCGGGGACAGCGTCTTCGGCATTGCCGAGGTGGGCGGCGAACTGGTCCAACAGGGTGATCACAGACTTCTCCAAGAGGTCGAAGACGGGGCCATATCGGCACCCCGGCAGCAATCGAGAGTTGGGGCACATCTCCAGGGCGGTCCGACCGGGGCCGGACCGCCCACTGGGCTAGCGGCCGGCCGCGCGCCGGATTCCTTCCGCAGCCCGTGCGGCCAGCCATTTCTCAAACGGAGAGTCCTCGAACTCGCCGTCGACCGCCTCTTCCGTGCGCTTCTCGCTGTCGTTCCCGCGCTCCACGACACGCCTCCTTGCTGCCGACCGGGGAGGCTTCCCCTCCCCGCCATTCTCTTATTCTAGCTGCATTCCTGGATGGGGCAAGACAAATTTCCGCGTTTACGCAGTTCAGAGGCTTGCAAGCGATCAGCGGGTGAGGGCCACGCCCGCGGGGGTGGTCACCTCAGGCGTGGCCCGGCTGTGGGATTAGTGCGGATGCTGGTTGAGGCTCTCGCTGTCGGCGGCCAACTCCTCCCCCGCGACGCGAGCCAAGCGGGCGACGTCGCCAAGCAACGCGATCACGGAGTGCGAGTAGTCCTCGGGGCTGGCGAGGGCCGCCGCTACATACAGGGCCTCGCAGGTCGACAGATCGCGGTTGGCGTAAGCGGTGGTGAACCGCAGGGAGAAGGCGTGCGCCGGGTGCTGGGGGCCCTCGGCCGGGTCAGGTGCGGTCAGCGCCCACAGCCCCTCCGGGCTCGGGTGACCGTACAGGCGGACGAGGCTCCGGTCTGCGACCTCGGCGAAGGCGCAGCACACGCCGTACATCTGGCGGCTGTTACTGGCTGCGGCGATCTCGCTGATCACCTGCGTGGTCTGGTCGACGTCGCGGTTGATCGCGTGCTGCAGGACGTCCATGACGAGGTGGGCGCGACGGTGGGAGTCCACGATGGTTCTCTCCTTCAATAGCATGGGTGGTGGGACCGCGCCCGCGGGTGTGGTCACCGCGGGCGCAGCCTGGACTCTGAAGCGGTCAGTCGCTGATGCGGGAGGGATGTCCGACCTGCGGCTCGGCCGCGTCGGTACCGACGTAGTGCGGATTTCGGCAGTCGGCGGTCTCGACATGGGCGCCGGGGTGCACCTCGCACCACACACGGTTCGAGGGTTCCTCGTGGTCGTAGGTGGGCGGGAGCAGGCCGAGGCTCGCGGCCCAGGCGTGGCCGCCGGCCGCCCACGCCATCGCGTGGAGGGCGAGGCGTCTGTTCGTCTCGTCCAGCGAGTCGAGGTTGGCCAGGGACAGGGCGTGACGTCCGGTCAGGACGCATGCCAGGCGCAGGATCTGCCACTCCGCGACGGTGCCGATCAGCGGGCCGTCGCCGGCAGAGAGGCACGCGGAGGCAACTTGCCGCCAGGCGATGCGGGCCTGGCCGTCGCCGTCGTCGACGACCAGTTGGGTGCTCTCCAGTTCGGGCAGCCAGTGGCCATGTGTGGCCAGCAGCCACACGGCGGCCTCTTCATGCCACGAACCGGCGGCGCGCTCCCCGAGGCGGGTGCAGAGGGTGGTGATGTGGTTCACGAGTGTCTCCAAGAGGGTGCTGGGTCAGGTGCGGGACTTGGGCAGGTGACCGACGTGCCAGCCGCCGCAGGCGCGGTTGCGGCACTGGTAGGCGGCTATGCGCACGGCGCCGCCGGCGAGCAGTCGGTCGCGGTGCTCCTCGGCCCCTTTGCGGGTGTCGTGGCGGCGCTTGCCGGTGCAGGCGCGGCCCTTGGTGCGGATCACCGCACGTCTTCCGGGGCGGTATCGGTGCTCGCGCAGTCGGTGCAGCGCCGGTTGGGCGTCTCCCAGTGGGCGGGGTCGGCGACGCCGACGATTAGGCCGCCGCAGACGGCCGCCATGTCCTTGCCGTAGTCCCGCTTGTGCACGTCGCTTCCGGCGTTGGTGCGCCACACCCAGTCGCCTCGCAGGCTCAGGCAGGTGACCTCGACGGGGGTGTGGCCGACGCAGCCGGTGACGGTGTGGGACAGCTCGCCCGGACGGCTGGTGAGCCGGGGGAGGCCGTATTCGATGCCCCCGATGGCCTTGGCCCACTGCTCGAACACCCCGGCGCCGGGGTGGTACAGGAACACACGCAGGCCGAGCGGGTCGTTGCCGGTGGAGACGCCGAGGTGGTCGACCTCGATGCTGTCGGCGGTCAGGCCGGGGTGGGAGCTGGCCAGAACCGCGCCGGCGATCATCGGCTGAAGGACCTGGCGCAGCGGGCGCGGGGTCGTGGGGTGGGGCATGGTGTCTCCCAAACGCGGGGTGAGGTCCGCCCGGGTGGGGGCGGGCAGGTCGGTCAGGTGGTGACAAAGTCCAGCTGCAGCTGCTCGGGCTCCTTGGCCTTCGCGTCCTTGCGGCGCGCGGTCATCTCGCGGACCGCCTGTCGGCAGGACAGGCAGGGGCGTTCGCCGTGACGAACGTGGTCCTTGGCACCGGCCTCAGTGCCGCAGGAAGCGCGCAGTTTCGGCTCGGCCAGCTCCTCATCGCGCACGTCCTCGAGGGCGGCGATGACGACGCCGTTGCACCACAGGCGTCCGCCGGCGATACCGTCGAAGAACGCCTGGGCCGGTTTGACGGTGGCGATGCACTCGGCGTGGAACGGGCACGGCCCGCATGTGCCGAGCTGGGGCCCGCACAGGCGCTTGAGGTCGGCTCCGGTTTTCCAGTCGCTCTCTCTGACGGTGAAACCGTGCAGGCCGCGGCAGGGCGCGCGAAGGGCCCATCCGTCGGTCACAGGACCGCCTTGATGCACTCGCCGATGTGCCGCGCGACGTTCACCGACACCGCGTTTCCCGCTTGCATCGTCTGCTCGGCCTGGGTGCCGAGGACGATGTACCGGTCAGGGAATCGCTGGGCCCCCAGTTGCTCACGCGGCTTGAGCATTCGGAAGTAGCAGTCCTCCACTGCGGTCGCGCTGCGCAGGAGTGCGGCCGAGTCGCGGGTGGAAAGCGTGTGCACCAGCTCCCCCGCCGTCTTGACGGAGGCTTTGCGGTAGGGGATGACCAGCGTGTTGCGCAGCTCGGGCGGGACCGCCCCGCCAGGGGTGACGAGGCCATGATGATTGCCTTGCGCGGTGACTGCGGTGACCGGCTCGGTGGCCAGGGCCGGATTGGCGTTCTGGCGGTAGGTGATCACGAACGGCTCCGGGTCGACCGTGACCAGGGCCTCGCTCTCGCGGGTCAGCCGGGTGCGCATCGGGTCGGCCACGTCGCTGCATGCGGTGTTCCAAGTGCCGCCGGTCGGCACGAGCAGCGCGTCGCCCTGCTTGACGGTGCGGGTGGAAAACGGCCGCTCGGCCACCGCGTAGGCCCGGTCGGTGCCGTCCTTGCCGTGGTTGAGGGTGATCGACGACGGCTGGTGGGGGAACTTGGCCAGGCCGGCACCGATGCGGTCCATGGTGGTTTCCACCAGCGGCTTCTTACGGTCGCCGATGCGCTGACCGAGGTCGTCCCAGTTGATGACGGAGGCGGCCGGGCGCACATACGGCTCGACGACAGCGTGAAGGCAGCGGCGGTTGGGGCATCGGTAGTTGTAGTCGCGCCGGTACTTGCCGATGCGGACCCTGGGATCGAACCAGGCCTTCTTCGCGCGGATGTCCTTGCCGCACTCGAAGCAGAACGCCAGCGGGCGGGGCTCCAGGTCCGGCTTGGGCATTCCCTTGAGGCGGAAGCAGAGATAGATCCGGTCCCGCCACTGCGGGGCACGCAGGTTGTCGTCGTCGCCGACATGCGCTGAGGTGGCGCACAGGATCTGCGGGGGCTCGTAGCCGAGCTCCGTCATGGCCTTCACCCAGGTCTTGAACAGGACCCAGCACAGGGCGAATTCGACGACATTCTCGATCACTACGTACGGGAACCGCTTCGCCTCGCATGCCCGTACCACGCACCAGGCGGTGGCACGGGTGCGCTCGAACGCCTCCGGGGTCAGTGCCTTCCAGGACTCGGCATCGTCGTCGTCGCCGAGCTGCTCAAGGATTTCGAACAGGTCAAGCTGATCGGTCGGGTGAATAAGGCCGCCGGCCGGGCTGACCTCGGTGCAGATGATCGACGCCCACAGGAGAAGGGCTCGGGGCAGGAACCGCATGGGGTAGCCGGTGACGTCGGCGACCAGGTGCTCGCAGTCGGGGTGATTGAGGGCATGGGAGGCCATTGCGGTGTCCCAGTGATTCATCACGAGCCTGCCGCGCCATCCGGCCTCCACCAGGCCGGTGGTAGAGCCTCCGACCCCGGCGAGCAGGTCGTTGAACGTGAGCTCCACGTCGGCGGGAAGAGTGGCCAACAAGGTGTGTTCTCCAAGAGGTACGGGCCCCGCCCCTGGGTGAGGGCGGGGCGAACGGGTCAGGAGCGGGCGGGGCAGGGGCCGGTGAGGCGGAGCAAGAGCAGCGGCAAGGCCTCCGCGTCGCCGATCTCGCGGGCGTAGTCGAGGGCCTTGGCCAGCTCGGCGCGTTCCTCGTCGGTTACGGGGTGGCTGATGACGCACCAGCACTGGCGGGCCCTTGCGGCGCCGTCCTCTGGCGAGGTGGCGGGAGTGTCGTTCACGGGGTCTCCAGGAGGGGACCGCCCCGCACACGCCGGTGAGGGGCGGTCCAGGTGGGGGCGGTCAGAGGAGTGGCAGGCGGGTCACGAAGACGACTTGCAGGTCGTCGCGGCGCGTCCAGACCGTCAGGGGCCAGTCGGCGCCGCCCTGTGCGTGGACGGCCTTCCAGCCGTCCTCTTCGAGCAGGTGGGTCTGCCAGCCGTACTGCTCGACTGCCTCGTGGTGGCTGTCGAAGGGGCCTCTGAGGGGTTGCCCGTGCGCGGCATGCTGGGAGTTGACCCCGACGAAGCTGACGGCGAACCGTTGGGCTGAGGCCAGCAGGACCTCGCCGAGCTTGGTCCCGGCCGACTGGGTGTCCGCGTCCGGCAGCGACTTCAGGTGCAGGGCGGTAGCGGCGAGCATCGAGACGATGTCCGCGCCGTGCTTCTCGTGCTCGCCGCCCTCGGTGGAGTCGAAGACCAGGGCGTCGAAGTTCGGGTTTTCGTGGTGGCCGCGCTTGATGTGCCAGCCGGTGACCTGATTCAGCCGGTCGGGAAGGGCGTCGTGGTCGGCGATGACCAGGTGCGTGCCGTCGGGCAGGTCGACGTAGATGACGGTCTGGCGGCCGCAGGTCTCGATGTCGCAGACGAGGCCGACCATGCGTAGCGGCGTGGTGACCGCCTCGTACTGCCGCCACAGGGCCTGCCACTCAGGGCGGTCAACGCGGCCGTTGTCGGGAATGGGTGCGAGGTTCATGCGATCTCCAAGAGGTGAATTGAACGGTACAGAGTTGTGGCACATTTCGGAATCTGGGAACGTGACCGCCACCCTGCCCTCAGCGGCTGACGGTCATCGAGTGGCTAGGGGCTCCACAGCCCAGGTGGGGCACCGGCAGAACTCATCAGCCTGCCGTGATGGAGCTCTGGCTGGAGGAAGTGGCGCCTAGCTTCCGAGTGCGGCAGACAAAGCAGCGAGTACCGCTTGGCGAGGGGCGGCGACTGTCAAACTGTCGCTCTGCACTTCTACCGTCCACCCGGCTGCCGCGAGGGACGCTGTGCAGGCGGCCCGCAGTTCGGCCCTCTGGGCACCCAGCCGCCCCGCTCGGTCTACTAACACACGCTCTCGGGCCTTGGCGCTGGGCGCGGCTCTGGCGATCTCCTCAGCAGTGAGAAGCGCAGGTTCAAGGACCATGACGAGGAGCCGCGGGTTGTCCGGAGTCACCTTCGGATCCAGACCCAAGGCGAAGCCCAGCGACGCTACGGCGTGTACGGAGTCATACGTGGCAGGGGTGCACCCGTCGGAAGCCAGAACCAGAGCGGCCTCATGGTTCAGAGCCTTGTTGAAGGCATAGCGGTCGTGATGCACGGTCACGTCCTTCCGGAAGCGAGGGCTCGTCCATTTCTTCCTGCCCATTGTTCGGCTGGTGCCGTTTCGTCGGTGGGCGACGCCACTTTCATCGGTGCCCCCAGGCAGCACGACAGGCCGTCGCATGGTGCATCCAGCAGCTGCAGTGCCCGCAGCGGACCGGGACGGCGACCGCCACCATCGCGGGAAGGATTCCGACGCGACCGAGCATGGCTCGCAGGCGCAGCAGTTGGGCCTCGTCGCGGGCGGCACGCTCCCGCTCGGCCTCCTCGACCTCCATCGTGATCAGGTTGGCGTGCTGGTCGAGGATGTCGGCCATGCGGCGGGCCTCCTCGGCGATCCGGCGGGCCTGGTGGGCGGCGTTCCGGTCGCGCGTGCGGTCGAGGTGGAACTGGGCGCCGCCAGCCGCGGCGAGCAGCTCGTCTGCGAGCTGATCGCGAGCGTGCTCAGCGTCGCCGAGGCCGTCCAGGTGCGCGTCGGCGCGGGCCTGGTCGTCACGGTCGGCGATGTCGGCGAACAGGGCGCCGACCCCCACTGGATCCTCGCGCCAGGCGCGGGCGAGGCCGATCAGGACGGGCGTGACCTGCTGTGCGGAGTCCAGGACCATGCAGTCCGGGTGCTCGCGGCGCAGGGTGGGCAGGTGGCCCATGCGGTCCCCCAAAAGGTTCGGTTCGGTCGAATGGTGTGGCACATGTTTCGAGGCGGCGGGAGTCAGGCCCCGCGGGCGGACTTGGCGGCCAAGGGGAAGTCGAGTTCGGCGGCGATCCGCTCGGCACAGTCGGCACTGGCCGCGAAGCGGCCGTCCTTGTGCTCGCGGGCGGGGATCTTCAGGCCGTGGAACTCGCCATGCGCCTCGGTGATGGCGACCGGCCAGGCGGCATCGAGGAAGCCGACGACACGCTCGGACTCGACGACCAGGACGTCGCCGTCGCGAATGTCGTCGCGGCACTGGGTCGCGTCGTACGCCTCAGAGGTACTGCCGAAGCGGTGGACGGCCGGCGCGGCGGCTGGATCCTCGACGGTGACGACACCCGCATCGGTCAGGGTCGTGATGCTCAACTTCACGCCGAACGACCAAACCTCGGCGACGGCCTTGCCATCCCCGTGCCGGACCTTCAGCATCCAACTCCCGTCCTCGACGGATGCGCTCGAGACGATCGGCTGCTCACTCACGCGGTCCTCCTCACAGTGCCAGGGGACTCTCCCCTTGCGCTTCCTCTTATTCTAGTGGCAAAAGGTGAGGGGTCAAGAATTTTTTCGGGGAGGGGCGACGGCTGCACGTGCCGTCTCCCGCCCCTGACGGGCCATCTGACGCGCCAGCAGCCGGGCCGCCTCCACTTCCTCGGGCCGCTCCTGCGCGACCTGCCGGGCCCGTGCCAAGTCCTCCTGGTAAGCGCGCAGCCAGTCCTGCTGCGCTTGGTGCTCGGCATCCGCTCTCTCCCGTTCGCGGGCCGCGCGAACGGCACGCGGATTGGTTCCGCAGGCACGGCAGTTCGAGGCAGGGACGGGATGCTTCGTGCAGCCAGTGGGCTCATCTGCGTTGCCAGCGTCGGGGGGAGGGGGGAAAGGAAGGACAGAGGAAGAAGAAGGAAAAGAAGGGGTTCCACCGGTGGAACCCTCTGGGTTCCCCCCGTGAAACCCAGAGGGTTCCATCGGTGGAACCCTGCCCTCCCCCTCGTCAGGGTTCCACCCGTGGAACCCTGTCTCCTTCACACCCTCGCCGGCGGCCAGCGCACGCGCGTCGATGTCCTCGTGCGTCATCGCCGGCTTGGAAGGCACCGATCGAGCAACGCCCGTGCGGGCCTTGCGCGGGTTCTTCGGCGCCTCGTCGGCCGCCTTGAAACGGGCGTCCAGATCGTCGTTGGACGGGATCGGCGGTATCCCCAGAGGGAACACCCGGTAGACGGCCCGGCGACCCGCCTTGCCGGTCTCTACGCGCTCTATCAGCCCTTTGGCAACCAGCTCGGTGACGATGGTCATGCACCGCTTCTCGGTCACGCCGACCCACGCCCGCAGCCTTCGCAGGCCCGGCTTCGAAAGGCGCGTCTCGTCGTCGGCCGAGTCGCAGATCTTCATCAGAGCCAGCTTCTGGCTTTGGGTCACTACGTCCTCGGGCAGGTACGCGGCAACGACCATCAGGTGAATGGACAACGGTAGTTCCCTCCACGGGCACACCGCCGCCCGCCCCAGCCGGGGCGGGCGGCGGACATCCGATCAGGCCTTGAAGGGCCGCACGATGATGGTCTTGGGCGTGGTCCGGGCGGTTCGCTTCTCAGGGACGGCCAGGCCCGCCTCCTTCAAGTTGGCGACCATCCGCTTCTCGTCGGGCACCATCGGCACCGGGATGCCCGCGTCCTCATGAAGGTCGACCATGGCCTCCACGTCGATGTCCCACGTGGGATTCCCGCCGCCCCACGCCAACTCGTTGCCGCCGTACACGCCCGCTGGAGAGGTGTCGATCTTCGCGCGGGCCAGTTTCTTGATGCTCTTGCCCTCGGTCTCCAACTCGTGCCCGCGTATGTAGTCGGCGAGGGTCTGAATGCGGTCGGCGTCGTCGTGGATGAGGAGGGTCTGCACGGGAGTGCCGGGCCGTTCGGGCAGACCCCAGCAGGTCGTCATGAACGGGCAGTGGTCGCAGATGGCGTCCAACCCGGGCCCGTCGAAGCTGCGACGCCCCTCCTCCGGGCTGTTCAGCTCGCGCACCCGCTGCACCCACCAGCGGGCTCGGGTGGCCTCCATCGGATCGAACGCGAACTCCTGGATGTGCTCTTCGCCGTTGTCACGGTTGACGAACCGGAAGCGGATCCGCGCCACCTCCAGCGGGCCCAGCTTGGCCAGGTACCGCTGGCCGCGCACGTCCTCGAAGCCCACTGTGCGCAGCAGATCGGCATACAGGTACACCTGCCGCAACTCGGCCTCGGTGGGCCCGTAGCGGCGCACCTTGTCCCACAGGAACGTCGACTTGGTCTTGACGTCCTCCACCGTCACCCCGTCGGCGGCGGAAACCTTGGGGCGGTGGCGGACAGGGACGCGGGCGGCGGTCGCCTCGTCGAACTGCACGGCGTCGATGTGGCCCCTGATCGTGTCGTCGGCGACGGCGCGCTCCACCAGCCAGCCGTACTCGGTGCGCGCGGCACCCAGCAGGCCCTCGTGGATGTATGTGCCCAGGATCGCGGCTCGCTTGTCGGTCTCGTCGCTCGGGGTGGTCCCAGCCACGATGTAGGCGGCGCGGCGCTCGCACACTGTGTCCGAGGCACCGAGCTGCCGCTGCAGGGAACGCGGCCGTCTGGCATCGACATCGTGCGCGGCTGTCCACAGGGACGGTGTGAATTCCACAGGCTGAGCTGTCATCAGGTACTCCAGAGGTCGTGGGGCGGTCCGGGCCGCCTGAGGCCCGGACCGCGTAGGCAGGTCAGCGCCGGGCGGCGGCCGACTTGGCAGCCGTGCGCTTGGCGGGGGTGCGTTTGGCGGCCGTCCGCTTGGCCGGGGCCTTGCGGACGGGGCGCCGGTCCGGGTCGGGCTCGCCCTCGGGCTCCTCGCCGCCCTCCTCGGCCCTGCGCTCGACGACGGCCCGCAGCCGGTCGGCGTCGCTGGCCGGGCCCTGGCCCATCTCCGTGGGCGGGTTCTCAAGCTCGGCGACCTTCCGCTCGATCGCGGCGCGGATCGAGACGACCTCGGCGCGGGTCAGCCCCGCGTCATCCTCGGCCGCCTCCCACCACAGCTCGCGCAGCCGTTCGACGTCGCGCAGTTCCACCACGTCGTACTCGTCGAGCCACGCCTGCACGCGGTCGCCGACCAGGGCGGGCATCTGGCGCGGCTGCGAGTCCACCGAGCAGCCGAGCCGGTTGAAGACGAGGTCCTCGATGGTGAAGTCCGGCAGGTCGAGCGGCTTGCCGTCCTCGATGCGCAGTTGCAGTGAGCGGGCTTTGATGACCTGCGGGGCCCGGCCCCGGCGCATCCGCACCCACACCGAGCAGTCGAAGGCCAGGTCCTTCTGCGCCTGGACCTTCCATTCCCGCAGGACGCTGCCGCGGCCGTCGGTAACGGGCCTGCCGTTGTCATCGATGGCGGTGATCTGCTTGCCGCGGGCGGTGATGATGGCGATGCCGGGGAACGTCTGCAGCAGGTGGATGACGTCCAGCCACCGCTCGGTGGCGTCGTTCCACAGGTTCATGCCGACTTCGATCGCGGCGTCCGGGTCCTCCTGCAGCCGCTGCGCGTTGCCCCGGCCGCGCCGGGCGCGCTCGTTGGTCCAGGTCTTGAGCATCCGCCACAGGGCGGTGCCCGAGTCGATGGACAGCACCACCGGCGGCTCGCCGGCGACGGCCGCGCGGCGGGCCTCGGCGTGGACGGCGCGGATCTGCTCCAGGATGTCCCGGTAGGAGCCGTCGTGGTCGATGATCTCGTAGTCGGCCCCGGGGATGGCCGCGTACTCGTCGGCGCTGCCCTCTGCCAGGTCGACCCAGTACATCTGGCCGATGCGGTCGGAGGCGGAGAACTCAGCGGCGCTGTAGGTCTTTCCCGCGCCCTCCTCACCTTCCAGGAGGATGAGCGGCCACGGCACGATGCCGGTCGGCTTGCGGGTTTTCAACTTGATGCCCATCTGGGCTGCTCCAAGAGGTCGTTGGTCTCATGCGGCCGGCAGGGCCCTGGTCTCGAACAGGCGGCCTCCCGATGCGGATGCGGCGGAAGCCTTGGGCGGTGCAGCCGGCGGCCAGTGCCTCCAGGTGCCGCAGCACCCACGGGTCGAGGGCGAGGAACGCCTCGAACCGCTGGAGATGGACTGGTCAGCGTCTATGGCGGGCTGCTGGGCGCGCTGAAATTCGGTCAGGCCGGACAATTGCTGCTGGTGAATGGACACGAGACCCCCGGCAAGTGCGAACATCATTCGAATGGTGTGGCACATCTTTGCGCAAGGGTTTGGCGCGATCAACCAGCAAGCCGACCCGAACGTCGGGCAGGGCGTCGGCAGTCGGACCCTGACACCGGTGGCGCACATCGTTCCTCCTGAAGGCAAGAGCAGCGACGCCATCCGGCGTCACTGCTCTTATTTTAGCCTCAATCGAAAGGTTGCGCCGGGGCACTTCCGCAGGTCAGAGGGCTTTCGCGGCGGCATGCCCGCGGGGGATGATCACCGAGCCAGGGCCGGTGTAGCGGCGCTGCCGCAGCGCCGCCTCGACCTGCGGCACGATCGCCCACATCACGGTCCGCGACTTCGCCTGAATCTCAGGCGCGGCCTCGATGAGGGTGTCCAGCAGCCACAGCGGCGAACCCGACAGCTGGTAGTCCGCTGACACGAAGCGGCCCTGCCGCACCACAGCCGACAGGTTCTGCTGACTGGACAGGCTAAACAGCTGTGTCGCCTCCTGTAGTCCCAACAGCGGCGGCAGCTCGTCCACGCTGCGCGCCCACACACCGGGCTCCTGTGCGGCCACCAACTGCTGCAGGCTCCGCTCGTCCAGTTCCTTGGGCCGCGGCGTCATCTGCCCGAATCCCCGCGCGAACGACAGCAGCCAGTACGGCGATCCGGACACGATCACCGCCTGCTCGTAGTTCAACACGCCGCGCGCCACCCACTGCGTTACCTGGGTGGGCTTCACCCGGTACAGGGCGGCGAACTCCTGCCTGCCGGCCAGGAACGGCTTCCCCGCCACCACGGGACCCCCTTCTCATGGACTGCCATCAGATTCTAACTGGCGGTGTTGAGGCTCCCTGAAAATGGCTCCGGACCCGCATCCTCGGAAACGGCCCGTGAGACAGTCGGGCACGGCTCACCGATCGTCACCGAGGAGAAGGATCCATGAGAGCGTTGTCCGCCGTCACGGGCCGTGATGAGTTCCATGCCCTGGTCGTCAGAACCGACTACCTCGACGACCAGGCGTGGCAGGACGTGGCGGCGGCGCTGACGGAGCCCTGGGGAGACAGACAGTACGAGGCAGGCGTCCACTTCATCGATGATCCGGCCTGGTCAGGGGCGACCGTTGACGAGGTGCTGACGGCGGTCCGCGGCGACGACAGCCTGGCCGTCGTCTTTCTTGCCGACCGTACAACCATGCAGGCCAAGAGCCACCCGCTGCTGGCGGTCACCACGCTGACGCGGGAGGATTGCGTGGACGAAGAGGACTACGAACAACTGACCGAGTTCGGTCGTGATTTCCGCGTCATTCCCGCAACACTCCACGAGGTCCACGCGAACCTGAGCATCGGGAACCTGGGCTTCGAGGAGTTTGCAGCATGGGCTCACGATGATCTCGAGGGGATCTTCCGGTCCTTCTGAACGGGTTCACGGAACTGCGGACAGAGCCAAGTTCAAGAATCCTCATCAGCGGGCTGTGGCCGCAGCTTTCAGCGAGCCGAAGGACAGTTTCCGACACTGCTACGCTTGAGCCCTCCAAGAGGCCAGGCCCCCACCAAGCGCAAGTGCGGTGGGGGCCTTGGTCGTTCATGGAGGGGGCAGCCGAGCTACGCCGCAAGGTCGTACTGCGGCGGCCGGGCGTAGCCCAGCAGCCACCCGAACCTCGGCGAGACGTAGTGCTCGGCCAGACGGAACACCGCGTAATAGCAGAACGCGGCCAGCGGAATCAGCACTTCGGACAGGGCCTGAGCGTCCAGGCCCAATCCGTGGCGGGCGGCCAGCGCCACCAACCAGCCGACCAGAGCCGGGACGCCGGTACGGATCAAGGACAGGTACAGGTTCACGGTTCAGGACTCCCTGGGTTGGCGGGCGATCGCGGCGTTCGCCCAGAACATGACTTCTTCGAGACGGAACATGGCCGACTGCTTCTCGGCGCCGGCGGGCAGTTCGGTGTGCAGCATCAACGCCAGTTCCAGGCAGCCGGACCGGATGTCCTCGTGGGCCTGGTGGCGCTCGTCGGTGTCGGCCGGGTGGAACGTGAACCGGCGGATGACGTCTGCGGCATCCATCGGGTCACTTCTGGTCGTAGGCGAGGGTGAACAGGTAGGCCCAGCCGCGCGGCCCGATCGCCACATCGTGCGGCTTGCCCTGGGAGCGGAACTCCGGGTGCGCGGCGAAGAAGTGGCCCACGCCGGCCTGCGTGCCCGGCCCGTAGGTGTCCGACAGGTCCGCGTCCGTGATGCTCAGGAACCCGGCCGCGCGCAGCGCCTTCTGCAGCGGCTTCGCCGACGGAGTGTGCTTGCCGGGGGCGAGCCCGGCTGGGAAGGCCGGCGGAACGTACGGGGCCCCGGCCCATGCGAGGAGCGCGGCCTTGTCCGTGAAGTTGCCGACATTCGTGTCGATCGGGGTGCTGGTGTACTGGTGGAAGCGCCACGGCGCTTTGATGCCGGGGTTTCCAGGCTTGCCGTTGTAGTGGGCGATCCACAGCCCGTCGCCCGCGAACGAGGACCGGTCGCGGTTGATCCAGTAGTCGTAGTTGGCGTACAGGATCACCCGATGGCCGGGGGCCTTCTTCTGTACGTACCGGATCCAGGCGTCCTTCTGGTCGCTGGAGACGCCGGGATCTTCCCAGTCGAGGGCGAGGATGTCACCAGCGCGAAGCGTGATCCTGGACAGGAAGAAGTCGGCCTGCTCCGTCACGCTACCGGGCCGGATGAAATGGTAGAAGCCGGTGACGAGGCTGGCGTCACGGGCCGTCTTGCGCTCCGCGACCCACTTCGGATTCGTGTAGGTGGTGCCCTCCGTGATCTTGATGAACGCGAAGTCGAGTCCACGGGTGCTGTAGTCGGCCGCCTGGTACGAGGCGACGTCCACTCCTCTTACTGTCATCGGGCGCGTACTGCCTTCTCCCCCGCGCCTCAATCGATGATGTTGTAGGCGTGCCGGCCGCTCCTACGGGCTGGCTCCGCGTGAGGCCTGCCACAGCTGGAGGCCGTAGACCACCAGCGGGGCAACGAACGCAGAAATGATCAGGCGGCGGTTGGTCGTCTGGTGGGCCTGGTCCTCCTCGCGGAGCCGCTGCGCCGCAGCGAGGTCGCGCTCCAGGATCTCCAGGCGCTGGAGCACCGTGCGCTGATCAGCCCGATAGACCTCTTCGGTGACGACCTGGTCCAGGCGCGCCGCCAACGCCGCGAGGTCGGCGCGCAGGTCATCGCGGAGCTGAGCGATCCCGCCACGCTGATCCTCGCGCAGCTGCGCCATGGTTCGGTGCAACTCCCACAAAGTGGGTTCGGCGCCGGACGGCAGGGTCACCGCGGTCTCCTCGCTGGTCGGCCCCACGCCTGCTCACGATCTTACGGCCCTCGACAACAGTGCGCTCAGGAGATGTTCCCCAGCGGCAGGAAGCCGTTGACATAGACGTCGGCAGAGGCGGCTGGGGTGGGCGTGATGGTCACGGCACCGGTGGTGGCGACGGTGGCTATACCCGCCGTGATCGTGCTGGAGGTGCTGATGGCGACGGGGATGCGCTGGGCGGTGGCGGGTCGGTAGCCAGTGGCCAAGGTCCAGGCGGTGGACGCGGCGCTCGCGGCGGTGGTGTGCATGGTGCCCTGGATGTGGACGTTGTCCTGGGCATCGCGCCGATAGCGGATGGACTGGTAGGAGCCCGAGACCGGCCCTGTGGCCCACCCAGTGCCGAAGGACGCGACAGGCTGCCATTTGGCGACGGTGCCGCCGGGGGCGTAGATGACTGCGCCGCCAAGAGCGAAGTGCACTGGCTTGGTGGCGGTAGAGATGTTGCACAGGGAGGCGTAGACGCCATCGGCGTTGGAGCCGAACTTGTAGCCGACTGCGAGCTGGGTGCCGTCAGCGAGGCGGGCGACCCAGGTTGTCGGGTCGAGCCAGGTGGCCGCGCCGCCGGCGACACCGGTGAAGGTCGCCACGCGGCCATAGGAGTCGCCGCCGATCAGTTGCAGGCTGGCGGTGCTGTGGCCGACGTCGGGAGTGCTGAGTTCGGTGACGGTGCCGCCGAACTCGTCGCCGGAGTAGGAGACGAGGTAGCCAGGGTTCTGCTCGACGGTGTCGCCGGAGTAGAACTCGATGCCCGGCGGGTGGATGGTGCCGCCATGGACGTCGATGACGTCGAAGTCGGTGGTGGGGACGAGTTTGATGCGCTGTCCGGCGGCGGCCGTCTCCACGATGCCGCCGGTGACCGTGCCACCGGTCACGGTCACCCCTGTGATGGTCTTGCCGTTGATGGCGTCGGCCGCCAGAGAGGCGGCGGTAACCGATCCGGCAGCGAGCTTTCCGGCGGTGATGCTGTTCGCAGCGATCTTGTCGGCGGTGATGGCCAGGGCGGCGATCTCGCGGGCCGTGACCGCCCCTGCGGAGATCTTGCCGGCCGCCACGGCGTCGGCGGCCAGGGCCGCAGTCTGCACCGATCCGGCGGCGAGAGCCGCGGCGGTGACCGAAGACGCAGCGAGGTTCCCTGCGGTGACGGTGTTGGCGGCGATCTCGTTCGCGGTCACCGCGCCTGCGGCGAGCTTCGCGGTTGTCACCGCGCCCGCCGCGATCTCGGCTGCGGCGACCGATCCTGCCGCGATCTTGTCGGCGGTCACCGCGTCTGTGGCGAGCGCGGCTGTGGTCACGGACCCGGCGACGAAGTTGGTGCTGTCCACCAAGCCGGTCTTCAACGCCTCGATCGTCACGGCATCGACCTGCATCGTTCCGGCGACGGCGGTCTGGTTGTTGTAGTTCAGCCACAGGTACGGGGCGACGAAACGCACGTTCGCATGAACGACGCCGGGCGAGCGCGGGTCACTATTGGTGCCGGCGCTGCCCGACGTGCCGGCTGCGGCCCGGCCCTTGAGGTAGCCGGTGACCGTCACCCAGCCGTCCGAGGTGGCGAGGGGCTTGGCGGAGGCGGCCACGTAGGTGTGCGAGGTCGGCAGGTTCGCGCCGTCGCGGTTGACCAGCGTCGTCGCGTCGGCGCCGAGGCCCAGGATCCCGCAGTAGAACACGTCGGCAGTGGTCGGCTGGGCGGTGGCGCGCACTCGGGCCGAGATCCGGTACAACGTCTCCGGGTCGTATGGGATGGGGTTGGCGCCGCGCACCCGCACGAAGCCCACGGCCTGCCCGACGCTCTGCCCGGTCGGCGTATCGGCCACCCCCGAAAGGTGGGACCAGGTAGACGCGCCCGTGCCGGTCGCGGTCACTATCCACGCCGTCGGGTCGCCCATCGCGTCCACATAGCGTTGCGATGCGGTGTCGGCGAGGGCAGCGGTCAGCGCGTTCACGGTCACAGACTGGGCGGCCAGCTTCCCGGCCGTCACCGCTGCGGTGCCGATCTTCTCAGCGTTCACGGCGGCCTCAGCCAGGGCCTGGCTGTCGATGGCGGCGACGGCGACCTTCGCGCTGGTGACGGCGTCGTCGGCCAGGGCCGCGGTCGTGATGATGTTGTCGAGGACGGCCTGGGCCACCACCGGTGCCGGCCCGAGCGGGCCGGTCTGATCTGAGGGTGCGGAGGCGGTGCCGGAGGTATTGCGGGCGACCAACCGTACGTACAGCGACTCGTCCGTGGGAATGGTGAGGGTGCCACCTTGAGGTGACTCCAATGTCCCGCGCAGCGTCGCCGAGACCGGCTCGAAGCCGTCAGCGGTCGAGGCATGGATTTCCAGGCGGGACCAGTCCAGCGGCACCACCAAGGCGTCCGCGAACGTGCCGGGCCAGCTGACGGCGAGGCCGCCGAGGATGGAGACCACGACCGGGGCAGTCGGCTGCGGTGGGGGCGGGCCGTTGACGGCGGCCATCGCAACCGTGCCGTCCTCCTGCAGGCCGATGCTGCCGCGCAGCGCGCCCGCATCGTCGTAGACCACGATGGAGCCGTTCTCTATCGAGGAGTTCGCCAGGCGGCTGCTGCGCGACAGGTCACGCACCAGACGCTCCAAGTTGGCGATTTTCGCCGCGAGAACAGCGAGCGTGTCAGCCAAAGGGATTCAGCCTCCGTAGATGAAGGAGTCGGCGGGCGCGAGGCTCACCGTCATCCGTTCCTGCTGGTTCCCCTGCGCCGGCGTGAGCGTCCATCCGGTCACCCGCGCCCAACCGTCGAAGTCGGTCCAGTCGTCGTGGACCTGCACCCACACGTCGTCGCCCACCTGGAAAGAGCCGAAGCGGGCGGATGGGTGGTCGATGATGTTGACCTGCTCGACTGAGCCGCGTGTCTGGCGGGCGATCCGTCCCGAGCGGGCCTTCGCCGCGAGCTGGTCCTTCCCCTTGATGGAGGGCAGGTCCAACACGTCCTCCAGGCGCAGGCGACCATCCCGTACGGCGTCGATGGCTCGTAGCCGGGCCTGCCCCTCCCCCGAGCCGAGAGCGGCGACTACCTGCGCGTACGAGTCGCCGTCGTAGATGACCGGTTGGGAGTCGGCGATGTTCACGCCGGTGGTGAAGGACACGTCGGTGCGGCGGGTGCCCAGGCGGGGCCAGCCGAGCCGGATGCGCCGCTCAGGCAGCCCGCCCGCCCATGCCACCTGCTCGGTCCACTCGGGACCGCCGAACACGGCGACCGCATCGGCGACGATGTCAGCCAGCGTCGGGGACTCCCACCAGGTCGGCGCGTACGGCTCTTCCGGGGTGCCGACCGTCGCCTTGGAGGTGGTGGAGTCGACGACCACGCCGAGATTTCCGTCTGGCTGCGCCTGGCAGTACGCCCACACATCTCGGATGATCTTGCACGGGTCGCCGTACGTGTAGGGGCCACGGCCGTCGAGGTTGCCGTGCATGTCGTGCCGCTTGCCCAGGTAGGAGCCGAAGCCGGCAGCCTCGATAGGGTACTTGCCGCCCTCCGGCTCGGCCCGCCAGATCAGGCCACCCCACATCAGCTTGGAGTCCCGATCGGCGAAAATCAGCGTGTTGCCGGGGTCGACCATGCCGCCCAGGACATGGGCCAGGTGTGGCTCCAGCGTGGCCTGCAGCGCCCCGGGCCCGTTCAGCTCCGGACCGTAGGAGACGTCGGACAGCGGCAGATCCCACGCCAGGACCTGCCCGGTCAGCGCGTCGCACGTCAGGTAGCGGTAGGAGGCCACGTCAGATCGCGCCCTCTTCGAACTCCACGTCCGCGATCGCGGTGGTGGACACGTCCGCCTGCAGGGTGCCCGCCGCGGCGCTGTTCAGGGCGACCATCGCCTGCAAGACCTGGCTGGTGCCGCGCAGCGAGGCCGGCACGGTGAGGGTATCGGCGGAGGTGAAGTTGACGCGCTGGGAGCGGTCGCCGCTGACGAACGCTCCGGTGTCAAACGCGATGCCCTGACCCTGGACGGTGCCCAACTTGAAAGCGGCGCCACCAAACACGACACCGGTCAGGACCTCCACGGCGGCAACGTCGAACTTGATGCGGGCTCGCACCGCCCACTCCGGCACACTGATCGTCCACTTCGCGGCGGGTGGCCACTGAACGAACGTGCCCTTCGCGTTGCCGCCCCAGTTCTGATTTCCGGTGGGGGAAGCCGTATAGATCTGCCGGTCCCTGCGCGGGTTACAGATCTTCCGCAGGTCGGTGATCATCGCGTCGGTGACAGTGGCGCAGTTCGGCGGCAGCACCACTCTGGCGAGCGGTATCGCGGTCATCCCCGCCGCCGGATCCGTCGCCGTCGACGACACGTTGGACACGACGTCCAGGAAGCCGATGTCGCCCGTGGCCGGATTCAAGTTGCCCTCGTACTCGGGGTCGAGGACCCGCAGCACCACCATGTCGGTGCGGCCTTGCGCCCCTGTCGGGGCGACGTCCACGAGGGCCGTGCCCACGTTGTACTGGGTGTAGGAGCCCTGCCCCCACGCAGCGCCGCGCACCACTCCAGAGCCATCGGAGACCTGCACCCCGGCACCCGGCGTGGTCTGTTGGGTCACCTTCAGATCATTGAACTCGGTCACGCCCTGCGACCCGCGCGAAAGGTCGCGGATCATCATGCGCATGGTGCGGGCGGGATGAGTACCGCCCTTGACCATCATCGGGGGCTGGATCAGCGTCATCTCAGTGTCCTCACAGAGCGGTGTAGGCGTCGCGCCACGACAGGGTCAGGCGACAGGTGTTCGTGTAGTCGGTGGCGGTCCACCGGATCTCGCTCCTCTGCGGCGGAATCTGGAACAAGTCCAGGCGCGATCCGGCGGTCAGCGCTGGCGCCGCGTTACCGGCCCCGTTGCGCAGCACCCAACGGGTTCCGGGGCGGGTGTCGATATCGATCCACTCCCCCGCGGCGAGACTCGTCTGCAGTTGCAGGTAGCGGCCGGTCTCCACCACCCACACCTTCGGATTGGTGACCGGGCCGTCGATGCGCAGTTGGGGCCAAGCAGCCACGTCGCCGCGGTTGCGCACCCAGCCGGGCCGCTCCGACGGGTTGGACACTCCGGTGGTGATCGGGGCGACCATGGGGGCCGTGAACCCCTGCGAGTCGTTGGAGATGTCCAGCGGCAGAACCAGGGCCTGCGAGTCGTCGGCGTGCCAGCGTGGGTCCGTAGCCGCGAACTCCAAGGTCACGGGGATCCACCCGTACACGCTCTGCGACATCGACACGGCCTCCACGCGTCGCCACCTGCCGTACAGGCGCTTGACGTCCCGGCCTGGCCATTTGGCGCGTAGAACGGCCAGCGCCCCCGCCGTCTTGCGGGTGCTGTCGTCTCCGGTGACCTGCTGGAGACGGGCGAGCAGATCGAGGGCGGTTCCGGGATCGTCGGGGGTGCGGATGCCGGCCTCGATCGACACGGTGCGCGTGCCGAACAGGTCCACGCCCGGGAACCCGCCGTCGTCGGTCGGGTTGTCGACGTCGGCGGTGCGCCGGTCCGGGGCGCCGAGGCCGATGACCTCACCGACCGGTAGAAGGGTGCCCGTCCCGATCACCATGCCGCCGACATCGAGCTGGTAGTCGCCGAGAGCTGTCACAGCCTGCCCCCTCGCTGTGCGGCACGGATGCGCCGCATCACCTCCGCACCCATCTCCTGCGCCAGCTGGTGGCCGTCCCCGCCGCCGGTGACCGTCACCGGCATCTGGCCGATCAAGGGGCGCTCTGTCTGCTTGACCACCACGACCTGCACGCCGCCGGCCGGGTGGGCGTCCACACGTGCCGGACCGGTCACCCCCTGGGCGGTGAGGGTGTAGCCGAAGCGGTGAGCTACGTCCTCGAGAACCTGTGTCGCCGACGGCCGCTTGGCCTGCCCGAGCGGGATGTATGCCTCCCCGCCGGTGGAGGGCTCCGCGAACCGGATCAGACCGTTGCTGGTGGCGTAGAGGCCGGGCGTCAGCACGCCGCCGGAGGCGTACGACAGGCCCTTGTTGGCCTGCCCCAGGTCCGACATGAACTTCGTCGCCCGTGACCCGAGGGCTTTCTGCAGCTGGGACTTGCCCGCGTTGGCAACCTCGATGACGCGGTCCTCGCCGAGCTCGGTCGCATCCGCGACCTGGTGAATGCCCGTCTTCGACGTCTTGATAGCGGCGATGACCTTCAGCAGGTCTGCCAGGTCCTCGTCGGACAGCGTCGCCGACGCCTTCATCGAGGCGTCGTTGGCCTGCTTGGCGTTCTTCTTGCTCTTGACGGCCTGCTCTGCAAGGGCTTGCGCGGCCAGGTCGCCTTGAGCGGCGAGCCGTGACGCGAGGTCTCCGTAGCCCTCGGCCGCCAGCTTGGCCAAGTTCTTCTGGAACTCGGAAGTCTGCTTCGTCGCACCGCCGAGCTGGCTGGTGTAGTCCGCCAGGGAGGCTTTCGAGGCGTCGGCGAGCTTCTTCAGCTCCGCCGCCATGCTCTTGATGTACTTCGAGCTGCCGGTGGCCATCTTGTGGGTCAGCGCGATGCCGTCGGTGCCCATCGCCTCCAGAGCGTCAGCGACGTCCTGGCCAGCCCGGCGCGCCACGGTCGCCAGATCCCTACGCCACCGCTGCGCCTCCACCACGGACTTGTGCAGGTTCTTGGAGAACTTGCCCAGGTCCAGGGCGGTGCCCTTCTTGTTCATCGAGTCCGATGCGATCGACGACAGCGAGAAAAGGCCGTCCATGCCGCCCGCCGGCGAGTACGTCCAGCCGGAGAGACCGCCCTCAGCGTGGTACTCGACACTCGCCCCGAACCGGTGCGCCACCTCGTCGAGGATCTGCTTGGAGCGGGCCCGCTTGGACGGCGCCAGCGGAATGTACGCCTCGCCCGGGTACGTCTCGGGCTCGGCCCACACCCGCCACGAGCCGGCAGGCGCTATCTCGGCGATGTGGTTCTCACGGCGGCCGAGGCCGCCAGTGTGAAGGCCGCCGTCGGCGTAGAACGACAGAATGCCGCCATCGGCCCACTGCGGTTTGTTCGCCCACGGTCCGGTGCCCCCGACGCGAGGGATCACCTGGATCGACACCGGCGCGGGCGGGTTCACGCTGACGCTGATCGTCTTCGTGCCGGGGATCTCCTGCACGCTCACGCCGATCGCGTCCAACTGCGCCTGGACTGCGGCCATGTCCCCCGACAGCAGAGCAGAGGTCAGGGACGACGCGGCCTCGGTGCCCTTCGACTTGGATACCTGCGTGATCAGGTCCAGCATCGCCGACCACTCGCCCTTGGCCTTACCGCCGGCCGTTTGGAACGCGGAGACGACGCCCTGCAGGTCCTCGGAGCTGATCGGCGGGTCCGCCCCCCAGATAGCCCGGATCTGGTCCATCGCGGTGGTTACATCACCCGACAGCAGGGCCCGCTGCAGGGCAAGCGCCGCATCCGAGCCCTTCTCGGCGGCGACTCGCGCCAGCAGGTTCATACCGCGCGACATCTGCGTGCGTGCGGCCGCGCTGCCGGCGCGAACGGCGCGGCTCATGTCGGTGACGGCCATCGCCTGCATGACTCGGCCGAACTTGCGGGCGTCGTTCGTCTCGGCAGCGTCCGCGAAATCTTTGGCGATCCGCTTGCCGTAGCGAGCGGCGATCGCGGGCAACTGCGCCAGGCCCGCCCGGAACGCCGGCTGGGCGCGGGCCGCCGACTCGGCAATGACCGACTCCAGCTCGTCGGCGACCTTCGTCTTGCCCTTGCCGAGCTGCTTCACCAGCTCGTCCAGGATCGGCGCCGAGGACGCACCGAGCTTGGAGAAGTGGTCGGTGAGGTCCCCGTATCCGGCCGTGGCCAGCTTGGAGAGGTTGCCCTGGAAGCTGCGCTGCGCCTTCAACTGGCTGCGCAGCTCACGCACATAGTCCTCCAAGGTGGCCTTGGCGTTCTTGTTGGACTTGGCCACCCTGTCCTGCGCGGTCTGCCACGCCTTGGCCGGGTCGACGATGGCGCCCAGGGCCTGCGCCATGGCTTTCATCTCGTCGGTGTACTGCGGCAGGCCGTCCTTGCCGGTCGGCACCAGCAGGTCCAGGTTCCACGCCTTGGCTGCGCCGACTTTCGCCTGCTGCACCTTGGCGTTGACGATCTCCATCGCGGCGGCGAGTTCGGCCTCCTTCTTCACCGCCGACGACCAGATGTGGTGCTGCTTGTCGAGGAGGTCCATCGCGGACTGTCCCTCTGTAGTGAGGGTCGAACTGACCTGCCCGGACTGGTCCACCGTGTCGAAGGAGGCGTTGCGCCAGATGTCCTTCTTGAGATCGGCGAGTTTCTTGCCGCCAGAGGTGATGGCGTCCAGCGCGGACGCCATGTCGATGCCGACCTTCTTCAGCTTGCCCGCGTCATCGGAGTTGGTCAGCGACTCCGTCAGGGCGCGCAGGCCCGCACCCTGGTCGCCTTCCTCCCGCTCGGCGCGCAGGGCCTGCACCAGGTCGTCGGTGGCCGCCTTGGCCTGCTCCTTGGAAGCCGAGTACGCCGAGTAGGCGAGGACGCCCACCGCCAGCAGCGCCGTCAGACCCGATACCGCCAGGCCGGCGCCCTTCAGGACCGCCGGCATGACGGAGCCGCCCGCCTGAGCTTCCGCCTGGGCAAGACGGAACGCCTGCCATTGCGCCGTGATCCGGGTGATCACAGCAAGGGCGAGCGCCCCGGAGGCGGATATCGCCAGCAGCCCGGTGCCGAAGGACTTCAGCGGGCCCGGCGCGTCCGCGAGCGACCCGGCGAACACCGACAGGGCGTTGCCGACGGTTTGCAGCACCGGCAGCAACGCCCGTCCCAAGTCGATCCCCAGGGCCTTGCTGCGGTTGATGAACATCTCCCACTGGCCGGCGGTGGTGTTCATCTGCATCTCGAACGCCTTGTGGGCGGCCCCGGCCCGCTCCACCTCGTTGGCGATGCCCTGGTAGGTGTCGGCGTAGTTCTTGCCGTCGTTGGCGGCCAGCGCCAGCATCGCGCGGGAGGCCCGCACGTCATGGAACAGGGTGGTGATCTCCTCAGCGGAGCCGTGCGTGGCCCTGGCCAGCTTGTTCACCACGACGTACAGGCCGTCCTGCTGCACCGCCGAGGCCGCCGACTCGTAGCCGAGCTTGCGCATCATGTCGCTCAGCTCTTGCGTCGGCTGCATCATGCGGGTCATCAGCATGTTCAGGCCGGTCGCGGACTCCGCAGCGGGAACACCCGCCAGGGTCACTGCGGCGTACGCGGAGGCCAGGTCGTCGAAGCTGATACCGGCGGCAGCGGCCATCGGCACGATGTCGCCCAGGTGCAGGGCCAGCTCCTCGAAGCTGATGACGCCCTTGTTCACCGTCTGGAACATCACGTCCATGACGTCGGACGCCTTGGACGCGGGCATGCCGTACGCCTTCAGCACGCCCAGCAGGGCCCGCGCGGAGATCTCCGTCGTCGTCAGGCCCGCGCTGGCACCCTTCGCGGCCACGGACAGGATCGTCATCGCGTCCGCACCGTCGAAGCCGGTCGACACTACCTGGTACAGGCCCTCGGCGAGCTGGCTCGTCGACTGCGTCATTCCCTTCGACAGGTTCAGGATCTGGTCGGTGAACCCGCTGACGGTGGACGCGTTGATCTGCTGGGAGATCGTCATGACGTTCGCCATGTGTCGCTCCAGCGACACCGCGCCGACGACACCGGCGGCGAGGATCGCCGAGAGCACCACACCGGTGCGCATGTAGCCGTCGACGCGGGCCTGCGACGCGGCGCGGGCCTCCGCAAGGGCTGCCACCTCCGCCTGCCGGACCGCAGCGGCGTTCGCCGCAGCACGCGCCGACGCGGCAGCCTCCGCCTCGTTGCGGGCGGCCAGCGTCTGCGCGGCTTGCGCGTCTGCCGTCGCCCGGGCCTGCGTCGCACGGGTCGACACTCCGGCCGCGCGGGCGGCTACGGCCTGCGCTGCAGCGGCCTTCTCCTCCTGCAACGTCTGCGCCTGCGCGGCCCTGGTCGCCGCCTGCGCGGCAGCGTTCGCGGTGGCCTGCGCCGCAGCCGCACCCCGTCCGGCCGTGGCCTGGGCGCGGGCCGCCATGGTCTGCGCGACCGCCTGGGCGCGCAGCGTCCGCTCGCCGGCCGCGGCCGCCGCCGCCCGCTCCGTCTCCGCGCGCGCCGCAAGGCTCGCCGACAGCGCCTGCGCCCGCCCGGACCGTTCGGCCGCCGCCGCGGCCACTTGCTGCGCCGCTGCGGTGCGTTGCACAGCTGCGGTCACCCGGGCCTGACCAAGGACCGCGTCAGCCGAGGCGGACGCCTGCAGACGGGCCAGCCTCTGCGTCGCCGAACCCGTCTCCATCAGCGTCCGGTTGACCTGTTGCAGCTGCCCGTCGAACTGCCGCAGCTGGTTCGCCGACTGGCGCAGCCCGCCGGTCAGTCCGCCGGTCCGCGCCGTCAGGTCGACGTACAGGTTGTAGGCGCTGCTCACCTACAGCTCCCGCCTGGGCCTCAGCCCGATCTTGACCCCGCGCCCCTCCGAACCGTCCGGCACCGTCTCCCGCTCCATCTGGATCAGCTCGCACCCGGGGCAGGTGCGGCTGTCGACGACGTACGCGAACCGGTCCCCGCCCATCTCCGGCCGCCACTCGTCATCCCTGGTGCCGCAGCTCGGGCACACCGCCCGCGTGTACGCCAGCCACGCCAAAGCCTTCGCCCGATCCAGCGCCGTCCACCGGCCGTCCCCGGCGCCCATGAACTGGCTATGCGGCATTCCATAGGTGTGGCACACCTCCATCTCGGCCCGGAACACTGGATCGGAGATCAGCCTTTTCCCAGGTCCACACGCAGGGTCTGGTTGACGACCAGCGCCGCCGTGAACAGGGCCTTGGCTTCCGCATCAGGCCAGGAGTCCAGCAGCTCCTGCGCGTCGGCGACGCTCATTCCGTCCACCTCGGTGCCGTCCTCGTCTCGTTCGACGTGACATGCGGAGATCACGGCGGCCGGGAACGTGTCGACGTTGTACTCCATGCCCTTGTCGGCCTGCGCCTCGGTCGGCGCATGCTCACGCAACAGCTGCTCCCACACCGGCCGCGGCAGCGCCCTGAAGATGAGGGTCAACGTCACTGCGGCCAGGGCGTCCTGGGCCTCGGTGAGGGCCGCGTCAGCGGCCACCACGTCGGGATTGGATGCCACCCAGGCGTCCCGCTGGTCCTCGCGGATGCCCTGCTCGGCGCATTCGGCGACGGCCGCGGCGCGGGCCTTGGCCAGCTGAAGCGCCTTGTCGGTGACGGCCGTCTTCGCGCCGTCGTCGTCACAGATCGACAGACTGGACTCGGGCAGTTTGCGGGCCCGCAGCCGCTCCATCTTCGCGGCCCAGTGCGCGTCCTTGGCGACAGCGGCGGCCGGCGGCTTCGGCTTGCTTCGAGTGGTCATGCGACATCCCCTTCAGGTCAGCCGGTAGCCGGGACGGCGGCGTCGAGCGTCGGTTGGCCCGAGATCGCGAAGGTCACCATGAACTTCGCCGGGTCGTTACCGGCGCTGTAGGAGGGGGCGCGGCTGGCCACGCGGACCGGGAAGACGTCCATCGACCTGCTGGCCTCGATGTCGCCCTTGCGCATGATGACGATGAACCCGGTGACGCTCTTCTTCAGCAGCGTCTCGATGGTGTCGGTGACCTGGTCCTCGTAGAAGGTGAGGCTGGAGGAGTCGGCCTTGTCCTCGCCCGGGATGTTCGTGGTGAGCGTCGAGCCCATGTCGGGGGTGTCGATGGGGCTGTTGGCCAGCGACCAGCCGGCGATGTCGGAGATCGCCCCCGACAGGTCGGTAGCGTTCGTCCCCGACAGCTCCGTTCGGACTGGCACGTTATCCGTGCCGGCGATCGCCTTGAGGAAGAAGAACTTGGTGACGCCGCGGCGCATGAACCGCTGCTGCGTGGTCAAGGGAATCTCACTCTCCGGGGAGCCCGGCCCCCAGCGAGAGCGGCGGAGGCCCGTCCCCAACAGGTCGCATGAGCGAGCCGGGGGTCAGCCCGTGCCGTATGGCCGGACGTCCGCGCGATGGGCCTCCGCGGTAAGGAGCGTTCGTCAGCCAGCCGGTGAAGAGACCGTCAGGGCGAAGCGCTGCACGTAAGTGTAGGTCCCGGACGTGACAGTTGTGCCGTCTTCCTGGTCCAGGGCACGGTCGATGACCCTCCCGCCCGTCACGTTGATCGGATTGGCGAAACGACCCCCGCCTGATACGCGGGCCAGGAAAGCGGCCCGCACCTTGTCGGCGTGCAGCGACACCTGTTCGGCCGTCGTACCCACCGAGGAGATCTGCACGTACACGCGGGCGTCCGCGTCCGCGTCGCCGAACGGCGGCCCGAATCCGGAGACCTGGCCCAACTCGTACAGCACGCTGTACGGGATGATGTTGCCGGTCGGCTTGTCATCGGCCGTGGGCGCGGTCCCGTACCCGCAGGAGCGTCCGGTCACAGAGATCAGCATCGCCTGCACTCCCAGCGCCACCTGGCGGCCCGACACACTCATCTACTCCTCCTCGCACACGAGCCGCGACACACGCCGAAGCCGTGCGCGCATCACGCCGGCGACGGCCTGGTGCGGATCCTCCTCCAGGCTCACGACATGCCACCGTCAACGATGTGGCCGAGGGCCTGCACGAACTGCGGCTCGATCGTGTGCACCGCAGGCCCCAGATGCGGATAGGGCGGCTGGTCGAAGATGCGGCCCAGGCTGTCGGGACCGATGTATCCGTACTCCAGACGGCGCCCCTGCGGCTTGTTCGTGCCGACCGTCCCGGAGACAGCGCCGCCGGCCACGCGTACCTCGTGCGTCCACGAGCGACGGTAGTCACCTGTGATCGCGTTCGGGCCGGGCCGTCCGCTCGCGTTCGCTTTGACCTGGGTTTCCAGGAGCATCGCGTAGTGCCGCACCAGCGCCAGGGCCTGCGGCAGCACCCGCGCGGCCCGCTCTTCCAACAGGGCCGCCACCTCGGCGGCGTTCGTGTAAGCGCCCGCCCTGGAGCGGGCGTTGGGATTCGGGTTACCGGGAGACGCCATCGGCTACCTCTCTCGCCCACTCACCCCGCGCCCACTCCTGCAGGAGCTGCAGCATGGCCCGCGTCAGCTCGTTGGGGCCGCCGCCCATCAGGTCATGTCGGTTCAGCACGTGCCGTTCCAGTTCGCCCGCGTCGAGGGCGCCGAGGAACGCAGCAGCGGCGGGGCCAGGGTCCGGTGGGTCGCCGACAACGACGTGCGCCAGGCCCTCGAAGTCGTTCTTGACCAGCGGCGACAGCTGCAGGACCAGCACTGGCGGCACCCCGGCCTGCTGGCTGAGGTGATAGCCGGTCACCTGGTCTGTGATGTCGCGCCCATCGAGGGCCAACGCGGCGGTGGCCTGTTCGGCGCTGATCCGCACCTGGTGCAGCTCGTCATCCATGCAGATCAGCCTACGGACCGCCGAGGACAGCCTGTTGGGGCCGACGGCCGGCTAGAACGGCGGGGTCGGCCCGGACTGCGCGGCCTGCGTGGACTGAGTGACCTCGTCCATCCACGTGGTGCGCACGATCGCGAGGGTTTGAGCCTGGGACAGGTCCAGCACCCGCCACACCCGGTTCAGCAATCCTTGATCCACCGAGGCGACCGTGACCCGCACACGGTCGTCGCGGGACGCCACCGGGACGTCCAGCCGCGTCAGCAGCTGGTACCGGTTGCGCGTGTCGTCCTGGTACGCCTGTCCGGCCAGGGACATCATCATGCCGGGCCCGCCTGCGGCGAACACTGCCCCCAGGCCCTCCCACACGATGACGTCCGGGCCTGGCTCGTACACACCCGTGTCCTCGTTCAGGACCTGCGGGCCGGGCCGGAACATCTGAACGGTATCCACCAGGATCCGCTTCAGCACCGGCTCCAGGGCGGCCAACGAGATAGGGCTGCTCATGTGTTCGAGCGTAGCCGCAACGGTTGCTGGGGCCGTTTCCTTATGAGCCCGTTAGCGGCGCCTGCGCGTTCGACGTCGGCGACGCACGGCCCTGCGCGGTCCGCCGCGGCCCTGCTGCGCGCTGCCGGGCTCCACGGTCCCAAGTACGCCGTCGCGCGACGCTCTGCGCCACCACCTCTGCCCGACCAGGCCGCGTCACGATCCTGACGTCCGACGTCGAGGACATCACCATGCCCATGACCGACGACCCGCGCGTGACCACCGAGAAGAGAAGATCTAATCCGGGGCACCACGCAGCGCCGCGCACCACGGTGGCCGCGTGGGCGGTCCGGGCGGCAGATCTGTCCGAAAGTGCCGGACCGGCCTCCCCTTCGCCAGGCCCCTTCGTTCTTCACGTCCACTCGGCGATGTCGTAGACCTTGTTCGGGCGTGTACCGACCACGCACCGGGGACCGACGACATGGAGGCGGATGTGCACACGCACGGACATCGGCCGCACGACAGGCCTGACGACCAACTGCGGACCAACGTACACAGGATCGTCCAGGAGAAAGCGGCGCGGGCTTCACGCGCCTCGCAGAGTGGGGGCGCGCTGACGGCGCAGATGCCGCTGGCCCTGCAGCGCACCATCGGCAACGCCGCCGTCGCGCGGCTGCTGGAGCCGCAGCAGCGGCACACCCATGGCCCGTCGGGCGGTCATGAGTTCCCGTCCGGCGGGAGGGCGGCACCGGCTCCCGCCGTGCAGCGCTCCGCCTTGCACGACGTACCGCATTCGGGCGACCGCGTCGAACGGGTCGCCGAGGCCGACGCAACACGGCTCATGTCGAGGTCGGCATCCCCGGCAGTCGCGCGCCCCTCGGCATTCACAACACCCGCGGGGGTCGGCGCGGTACAACGCACCGTCTCCGACGACATCACACCCCCCGCCGCCAACGCGTCGGCGGCTGTCCCGGACCTGACCGATGCCCTGGTCACACAGCTGGCCACGGCCAGGAACCCACCCGCAGGGACGGCGGTCGCGCAGACGCGCAAGCAGGCGATGGAGGCCGTGCTCAATCACGTCCTCGCCAGCCTGCCCGCGACGGCCGGCTATCCCGACGTGCAGACGGCACTGACCGACGGGGAGATCGTCGTCCAGTACGACGACACCGCCCGGGGAGCGGGACAGCCCACGGCCGATACCCGTAGCAGCGCGGGAAATCCGGTCACCATGACGTTCTTCCGGGATCTGTTCGCGAAAAGTGAGGCCGTGATCTACAGCACGCTGCGCCACGAACTCATCCACGTCGCTCAGACCATGAGGAAACCCGACCCCGACGCGATCGACGCCAACGACCCTCACATCTATCTCGACAACACACAATCCCACAATACGCAAACAGAATACGTCAATCTGCAGCTGCCGATGCAGGAGATCGAAACCCATGTCTGGGAGCTGGAACACGCGGGGCGGACCCGTGTCGATACCGCCTACGTGGTCGCAACCGTGGACTGGCTCCGGCAGTACACACAGAACCTGACGAGGAATATTAAAAGAAAAAGGACCAGCAAAACAAATATCATCTACTGGCGGCCATACCTGAATAATTCGGTCGCCGCACTCCTCCGAGCCGCCACCGCCGCGGTCGTGACCTCGGCGCAGGCGGCGTTGATCACCTCTGACGCGGCAAAGCTCCAGGCCGCCATCGACAGGAAGGCGGGGAGAGCAACGGCTTCGTCATCGAGCTCCTCGTCGTCAAGCGCAGCGGCAAGTTCGTCATCGAGTTCCTCGTCCAGTGCGCCGGCCATGCGGAAGCGGGCGGGAAGTACGAGCGGCGGCAACGAAAAGAAGAGCAAGCTGGAACAGTCGGAGCCGTGACACTTGACCGCTTGAGCGGTGCGGAGGTACCCGCTACTCCAGCAGTACTAACACTCGGACGATTTCTCCCAGCTCACTGGGGACCGTGGGTCAGAAACAGTTGGGGTGCCGCACAAAGATGCGGCACCCCATCAGTTGGAGCGGCTCAAGGGTGTTGAGACTTCGGATAGCAGCTGCTCAGGGAGGTGCGGCAGTGGGCGAATCCGTTACGTCAACTGCCGCGCCTGCCCGGCGGGAGTACCCCGCGCGATTACCGCCAGTTGTGCGATGAGAGAGGACCGGTCCCATCGAGGTAGCCGATCAGGCCGGCCTGCGGGTACTCGATGATGTCGTCAGGCAGGTCGCGCACGGTGAACCAGGTGAGCGCCATGCACTTCTCCGGCTCCTTGTTGAAGACTTCTCCTTCCCACTCCACGGCCTCGAAGAAGAAGCCGATGCGCTCCACCTTGTCGTCTTGGCGGTGATGCACGACCTGAACGAGCCGAAGGTCGGCCGGATCGACGGTGATGCCGGTCTCCTCCAACAGTTCGCGCGCGGCACCGTCAGCGAGGGGCTCGCCTTGGTCGAGCTTCCCGGACGGCATGTGCCAGCGGCCGTAGCCGTACGGGCCGCCCCGCTGCGAGAGGAGGACCTTGTCGCCGTCGCGGAGGATGACGTGGGTGTCGATGACGGGTGCTGCCGGTTGTCCGCTCATGTTCCTTGGGGGGTTGAAGGGGTGGAGGAGGGAATCGACGCTAGCGGTAGAGCAGGTATGGCGTCGGTGATTCGCCGCGCTACGGCCGATGGGGTGTCGGCGCCGTTGTCGAGGAGGAGTACCTGGACCCCTCTGCTCATGAGGTAGGCCGCCGCATCTCGGTAAAGATCGACTTCCCTGCTCGGACCGGTGGGATCGAGGTGCCATCGGTGGGTGATTCCACGTTCGGCGATGCGTTTGGCAATCCGGCCTGGCTCGGCGGTGAGGATCACGGCCAGGTCTGGCATGGGGACGTGCTGGTTGATGGCGATCAGGAACTCGACGGGGACACCGTCGAGCTGCTGCAGGACCAGTGTGGAGGGCAGGTAGCGGTCGCTGACGATGAGCTCGCCGGCCTGCAGCGCGGGCTCGATCACCGTCTCGACGTGCTCGTAGCGGGTGGCGGCCACGAGACAGGCGAGCGCCAGGCCGTGGATCTTGTCGGCGTTCGCCCGGGTGAAGGCGCCCAGGGCGGTGGTGGTGGGCTCGACGGTGCGCCTGACGGGGCGGCCTTGACCGGTCAGCAGGTCGTGCAGAGCCTGCACGGTGGCGGACTTGCCCACGCCGCTGGGCCCGTCGATGCTGACGAACCAGCCCTTGCGCCCGTCTCTCACGCGGCAGCCGCCTGTCCGCCCTGGTTCCGCTCGTGCTGCTCCCGGGTGAGGGTGGCGAGCGTCGACCGGATCCGTGGCAGCGGTACGTCGCCGAACTGGATGCCGACGGAGAAGTTGAACTCGTCCCGCTGGCGCATGGACTCGTGGGCCCCGTCGCCGGTCAGGTCGACGTCGCCGTAGGCCAGGAGGGCGTCCGCCTCATAGCCGGCCTTGATCAGGGTGTCCCATACGGGTGTGCCCGGGTAGGGCCTGAACTCGAAGACGCTGGCGCGGATGTCGCCGGCGTGCTGGTCGGAAATGTTCCACAGGTTGTGGATATGCCGGACGGTGGCGTCCAGATCCTCTTGGGTTTCGCCGGGGAAGCCAAGGATGAAGTAGCCCTTGACCCCGATGCCGTGGGCGACCAGGCGTCGTGCGACGCGTTCGGTCATCTCGGCGTCGATCCGCTTGTCCATCGCGGCCAGGATGCGGTCACTGCCGGATTCGATGCCGAGGGCGACTTCGCGCAGGCCGTTGCTGACGAGGCGGTCCAAGTCGGCGTCGGTGAGCCGGTTGAGGACGTTGATGCGGCCGGTGGCGTCCCAGACGTACCGGTCCCCGATCCGGTGCTCCGCGAAGGCTGCCATCTGCTCCTCGATGACCCGGCCGACGCCGAGAAACAGATCATCGACGAAGCGGAAGGCGGTCACGCCGTACTCGTCGTGTAGCTGGTCGAGCTCTCCGATGATGTTCTGGGGGGATCGCACGCGGATGCTGACGTCCGGGTTCGCGGAGACGGCCGCCCCACAGAACGTGCAGTTGTAGGGGCAGCCGCGGCTGCCGACGATGTTGGCCTCCCAGTGGCCCCTGGAACTGATCCAGGGTCGTTCTGCGGCCAGACGGAGGTCCGTAGCCGTTGGCGGAGCCTGGTAGGGGTCCTGGGGCAGGAAGGCGCGGTTGACGTACGGCAGGGCGTCGATGTCGGGGCCCAGCATGGCGGCACTGGTCTTGGGATCTGCGATGCCAGCGGCCCGGGTGCCGAGCAGGGGGTCGCGCCATAGGACGCCCGGCAGCGTGCGCCGGTTGTGGGCGTCATCGAGGAGAGCGGCGACCCTCAGTTCTCCCTCGCCGAGGACGAGGGCGCGCAGGCTGCTCATGCGGGGGTCGTTGAGGACGCGGTCCGGCATGGCTTTGGCGTGGTGGCCGCCGACCATCAGGTCGATGCCGGGGTCGAGCCTGGCGGCGATCCGCGCAGACATCTCGTAGGTGGGCGCGAGGAGATTCATGGCGGCCCAGCGGGGTGCGGCCTCGTCGACGATCCGGGCGGTCTCGTCTACGCCCAGGCCGTGGGCTTCGGCGTCGAGTACGCCGACGTTGAACCCTTGCTGCTGGGCGTAGGTGGCGATGTACGCCATGCCCAGCACGGGGAGGGTGTAGTCGTTGGTGCGGGGCCGCAGGGTGTAGTCACGCAGCGGTGCGTTGATGAACAGGGCGTCGATCGTGCGGGTGTTGTCGGCGCCCGCGATCAGCGGTAACTGCCGCATGGGTCCTCCAGGTCATCGGGCATGCGCCCCCCAGGTCAGGGTGGCGAGAGTGAGGGTGTGCAGGGCGGTGCGGTCTTCGTCGGCCCAGCCGGTCCACAGCGGCCCGAAGGACTTGTCCTTCTTGTCGGGCCAGGGGTAGGCGGGCGCGATCTGCGCGGCCCAGGTGCGCACGGCGAGGTCGTCGTGCGGGTACGCGCTGAAGTCCCCGGTGAAGTCGGCGGCCGCCGCACGGGCGGTCCATGGACCGATGCGCGGGATGCCGCTCAGCGCGACGACCAGGTCCCCGGCGTCCGCATGCCTCCAGGCGTCGTGATGCCGCTCGTAGTGTTCGGCCGCGGCCTGCAGGGCGGTGCGGTGGAACTTCGCGCCGACGGCGGCGAAGCTGCTATCGGGCAGTTCGAGGACCCGGGTGTGCGTGGGTGCGACCGCGAGCGGCCCGAAGGGGCCCTCGACGGGCGTCCCGTACGTCGTGCACCAGGTGCGGTAGAGCTTGCGGGCTTGGTCCGCGCGTACTACCTGCCGCAGGATCGCGGTAGTGATCGCGTCCCACAGCCACGGGTTGACGAGCCGCTGCGAGACGCCGAGTTCGACGAGCCCCTCCCGCAGTGCGCTGGGCGCGGCCGTCGGCAGGTCGGCGGGGTCGGTGACGACGAACGACGGCTTGATGTCCTCGCTGCCGTTCACGCAGTCGACGCGTAGGCCGTAGGTGTCATGGCACATGATCCACAGCCCTGAGCCGGCCCGTACGGCACGGGCACGCGCCCCGTCGTCGTAGCTGTGCCAGGCAGGGTGATCGGTCGTGAGAACGCCGGCCATCGAATACTCCTCAGTCGTTCGGGGTGTTCGCCGTAGCCTCTCGCGCCTTCGACACCGGCACGCCGGAGGGCTGCGGAATGCGGAGATGTCAGTTGATGATTCGGCGGTCTCGCAGGTAGCGGCGCATTATCAGGAACTCGTCGAGGGTGGCGGAGCGGGATTCCGCGGGTTCGTCGCCAGGGACGGCTGGTTCGGGCCAGGACTGCCTGGACGGCATGAGCTCGTCGGCGGCGTGGGAGCGTTGCTTTCGGCGGGGGCCTCGGATGAAGAGGGTGACGGTGTCCGGCGCCATCACTGCTTGGTGCACCATCGAGTGGTCCAGGGCGTACGTGCTGCCGGGGCGTTCGAGGGTCACGATGGCCGGTTGAAGGTCCGCCCCGGTGAACGACCCTTTCCAGCCGTCGGTGCGGCGCCTGACCACGTGCACGTAGCCGCCGGCCAGGATGTGGGTGGCGAACGCGTAGCAGTGGTCGTGCGGCACGATTTGGTTTTCGGGCCGCGGGTTCATGTTGAGGCGGAGCTCGAAGCTGCGGTCTGGGGCCTCCCACAGAGACAGCCGGTTCAGCAGGAGCGTGACGCGGCTCGCGGCCAGGCGGTCGGGGTTGGAGAGGACCTCGTCCACGAGTGTGGTGAGCAGGTTTCTGTCTGCGGCGATCCGCTCCAGGATGCTGCAGCTGACGTGCTGCACGTAGGTCAAGTCGGGCGTGTCCAGGCATGGAACCCGCGTCAGCCAGGAGTCTGCGATCTTCACCGGCGCCCACCTGCTGTGGCATTCAGGGAGACGCTTTCGAGGATCTCGCGCGCCCGGTGGGCGCCCCTGGTGTACTCGTCCGGATTGAGCGGTGACCCGCCTGGCTTGGCCGACGGCGCTATGGCCAGGAGATGCAGGGCATGGGCACTGCTGCGGGTGGCACAGAGTGTGTCCGCATGGACGGCGAACACCTCCTCCGGGCCGCATGTGCGCGCGTAGTGGGGCTGCTGAGCGAGAGAATCGGCCGCTTCCTGGTACATCTCCAGCTCCAGCGAGCCTGCGATCGTCAGGACCACCGAGGTGGCGAGCACCGGCCAGGGCTCCATGCCGGACTTGGCCGTCATCCGAAGGTAGGCGGTGGGGCCCTCGGGCAGCGAAAGAGGCAGATGCACGTAGCTGTGAGCGAGGAACGAGCCGTCTGCCCGGTAGGAGCCCGTGTCGAAGACGCTGAGGATCCGCGACGCGAGTGGGGCGAGCCAACCTATGGCGGCCGACGGTCCGATCTTTGGGATCTCCGCGGGGTCTTGGCTCTGATCGAGTAGCTGGTTGACAAAGTCGGGCAGGATGGCGGTCACGAGTCGATTCCTTGTGCAGTCAGGGAAACGGTGGTGGGTGCCCGGCGCGGCGGTGGTACGGCCTCCTCACAGGGGAGAGAACACGTCGAACCGTCGTCCCCGCACCGGGCTGGTGTCCCACGCACGGCAACGGGGGTGCCCAGCGGGGACGTCGGGGGCTGGCAGGGCTCCGTTATCCGAAGCGGCGCGTCCACCGGCAGAGGTTTGGCCTCGTCGCGGGTGGGACGAGGGCGGAGCGGTGCCAGACCTCAACTCCGCGGCTTAAAGGGGTTGATCATCAAGCGACTCCCGCTCGATATCCGGTCGTTGCGCGAGGTGCGTGTCCCTCTGCCATGGCGTGCAACTCGTCCGGGAACACTGGCGTGACGCCGTGGAGGCTGACCACGGTGAAACTGGCCAACGTCCAACGGATCTCCTTAGCCCCGAGATGGACGTGGTGGAGTTCGCCTGGACGACGGCCGGGATGCGGGAGCGGGGCCAGTGTCGCCGGATCGTGGACTATGCCGGCTACGCCCCACAGCGGGCTGAACTCCACGAGTGCGGCGGCATGGCCTCTCCCGAGGGGCGGACAGTTCTCCGTCGCCTCGACCGCGCAGGCCGGGTGCACGGGGGGTGCCGTGGTGGTCTCCCCTTCGGCGATCGGGGTGTCGCCACCCAGCAGGTGAAGCGTGCGCTCGTCGGCCCGCCATCCGAGAGCTGCCTCACCGCACACTTGGCACAGGCTGTACCTCATCGCGCGTTGCTGTCGTCGCGAGTTGACCCGGTGGAAAACCGGCTCGCCGCGGCCTGGGGCGATGGCGGAGCGCGCCCACAGTGCCTCGTTGCGCCGGTCGACGACGGGTTCCTCGTCCGCATAGCCGATGCCTTCGCCGCCTCGCCCGAAGATGCGGATGATGGGCGGTTGTGGGACGGACTCCGCCGTCCACGAGGTGATGTACGGCACGCGCATGCCCCGCCACTGCCGCCGCTTCATGGAGCCACCGTCCCCATGGCAGCATCGCGCGTCCCCTCCGGGGTAGCGATCAGCCCGCCGGATCTTTCCTCGCTGGCCGTCAGAATTCCGCGTTCCTGAAGCGGCTTGAGGGCGTTGTAGACGGTGGGGTAGGCGACGCCGAACTCCCCGGCGAGTTTGTAGCGGCTGGGGATTTTGCGGCCGGCGGGATAGGTGCCGTCTGCTATCCGGGCTGTGACGACGGTCCTGATGTGCTCGGCGTTGGTACTGCCTGGTTGCTGAACCGTCCAGGTCTCCCATTGCTCCGGTCCGGTGCGTACCCGAAGAGTCGGCCCCTGCAGGGGGTTGCGCGGATCGGTCACCACTGTTCCCCGGCCCTGTACGCCGAGCAGGTATCCGGCTGCCTCCAGCCGGGCGAGGGCGCGTACGACGGCTTTCTTGGACCGGCCGAATTCCTCCGTGAGGGACTGAGGGGTGGGGATCTTGGTGCCGACCTCGTATGTGCCGTCTTCCATGCGGCGCCGAAGCGCGTTTTCGACCTGTGCCGATGCGGCTGACATGCGTGGACGGGGTCGGTCTCCTGGGCGGTGTCCGGTCGGGTGCAGTACCACGTGGCCTTCGAGGAGCAGATCCTTGACGAACCCGGGCGAGCGTTTGATGAAAGTGCTGATTTCGCGGAGGGTCCCGCCTTCCTGGTAGGCCTCGGCTGCTGCGCGGCGGTATCGCTCCCGGTCGCGGCCCTGGATCCGTGCCCCGCGCGGGTAGGAGGGGAGTCCCTGAAGCGGCTGTCTCCACCGTGGGCCGGCGCCGGCCGCGGCGTGGCCAGGTGTCTGCTGCGATGGGCTGTTGGGCGCCGGGGCAGCAGCGGCGTTGCCGTCGCGTGCGGCTGCCTGAGTCGTGCTCAACCTATTGCCTTCCTGTCTGTGCCCGAGCCTGGGGGCGGTGGATTGCGTCGGGCGTTCCTGGTGGGAGGCCGGCCGTGTCCGGGCCCTCGCTGATCGGCTGCTGTCGCTGAGGGCGCGGCGGCCGCGGCGTCTGTCAGGCGCGGTCGAAGCCGCGGTCGCGTTCGATGTCGGTGACTTGCCTGCGGTGTTCGTCGCGTTCGGCCTCGGCGGCGCGGGCGTAGTGACGGACGACGTCAGAACCGAACAGGGAGTTCGCGACGGTGCTGTCGCGGAAGTAGGCGAGGCCGTCGGAAAGGTCCCGGGGGACGGGCACGCCGTGTCTGGCGGTGTAGGCGTCGCCGGGGCAGGGCGGCGGCGGATCGAGTTTGTCGGTGAGGCCGTGCGCGATGGCGGCGATGGATGCGGCGAGGGCGAGGTACGGGTTGGCGTCGGCCCCCGGGAGACGGATCTCCAGGTGTGTGTTGCCTGCATGGCCAGTGACGCGGACGGCGCACCCGCGGTTGTCGTTCCCCCAGTTGATGTACTGGGGGGCGAAGGAGTGCGCGGTGGCGTACCGCTTGTAGGAATTGATGTGCGGCGCGTATAGCGGGGCGAGGTGGGGCAGCGCGGAGAGCAGGCCGGCGATGCTGTGGCGCATGGCGTCGGTCGGGAGTTGGTGGGGCTTGGTGGCGAAGGCCGGGGCGCCGTTCTCCCACAGGGAGAGGTGCATGTGCAGGCCGCTGCCCACGCCGGTGAACGGAGCCGCCATGAAGGTGGCAGTCAGCCCCTGCTGTGCAGCAAGGTGGCGCACGGCGTGCTTGTAGACCGTGTAGTTGTCGCACGCCTCCATCGCCGGGCCGTAGGGGAAGGTCACCTCGATCTGGCCGGCGGCCCCCTCCGTCTTGACCGCCTCTACGGGTGTCCCAGCGTCGTTGAGGACGCGTGCGAGGCGGCCGAAGAATTCGGCCAGCAGCGGGGGATGACTGAGGGCGTAGTCGAGGTTGTGGGGCACGACGGGTTCCGTGCCACGGCACAGGAGGAACTCGCTCTCCAGCCCTACGCGTGCCTCGTAGCCGAGATCCGCCAGCCGGTCGAGCCAGGTGCGCAGAAGGTGGCGCGGAGCAACCTCGACAGGTGCGCCGTCGGGGTGGACGGCGTTGCAGTGCACGAGCGCGGTGCGGGACAGGTAGGGCAGCACGCGGAGCGTCTGCGGATCGGCGTCGAAGCACATGTCCTGGAAGCCGTCGTCCCAGCTCGTGAGGGCAAAGCCGGTCAGGGGGTCCATGTTGACGTTGGTGGCCAGGATGTAGGAGCAGGCTTCCGCCACGCGGGGACCCTCGTCGAGTCGTTCGAGGAAGGCGTGCCCCGCCAGGCGCTTGCCCATGAGGCGGCCCATCATGTCCGGAACGGCCACCATGACCGTGGAGATGGCCCCCTGCGTCACCGCCACGCGCAGGTCATCGAGGGAGATACGCCCGGTCGACTTCGGCGTCTGGCCGTTCATCAGATGACCCCTTCGAAATCGCTGTGGGCCGTGGCACCGCTCAGGGAGGGGATCTGGTAGCTGCGACGGCCCTTCGTGATCCACAGGACCCACGCCAGCAGGAGCACCCCGATCAGCGCGACGCCGGCGTAATTGAAGGATGTGGCGGTGATGGGGGCGACCTGCGGCAGGCAGAACAGGACCGTGACGAAGACGACCCACGTCACGGCCGTCCAGCCGATGAGACCGCTGAAGCGGCCGAGGTTCCACGGGCCCGGGGTGAAGCGGTTGCCGGCGCGCAGCCGGAGGTAGACCGGGATGGCGTAGGCGGGCGTGATGCCGATGACGTTGATCGCTGTGACCGCGGCGTACGCGGTCGGCGAGTACAGCGACGGCGCGGCCAGTGCGAGTGCGGCGCCGACGGACAGCCATACGGCGGCGACGGGCGTCTTGGTGCGGGGACTGACGCGACGCCAGGTGGCAGCGAACGGGATCGCTCCGTCACGGGAGAACGCGAACACCATGCGGGACGCGGCGGCGGTCTCGGCGTTGCCGCAGAAGAGTTGAGCGACGATCACGATGAGCATCAGAGCTTTCGCCCCGCCGGCCCCCAGCACGTCGAGGAAGATCTGAGCGGGCGGCACACCGGTCGCGCTGCCCTGGGTGCCGACGTAGTCCTGGATGGCGGAGGTGAGACCGGCCAGCAGGACGAAGCCGGCGATCCAGGACACCCAGATGGAGCGGACGATGCCGCGGGGGGCCGATATCTGCGCCTGCGTGGTCTCCTCCGACAGGTGCGAGGAGGCGTCGTAGCCGCAGAACGTGTACTGCGCCAGCAGCAGCCCGAGCGCGGTCACGTACAAGCCGATGCCGATGCCGGTGCCGTTGTTGAAGTGCGTGAACACGAATTCGGCGCTGCGGTGCTGAGCGGGAGCGAGGGTCAGAGCTCCGACGATGACGGCAACACCAACCAGGTGCCACCAGACGGAGACGGAGTTCAGGACGCTGACGAGGCGGACACCGGCCACGTTCAGCAGGGCGTGCAACAGCAGAATCCCCGCGAAGATCATCATGGTCTTCTCGGGGGTGGGGACGAACCCCCACTGCAAGTTGGCGAACGCGCCGACGAACGTCGCGGCGCCGTAGTCGATCCCGGCGATCGCGCCGAGCAGCCCGAGGAGGTTGAGCCAGCCGGTCACCCATGCCCAACGGGGCCCGCCGAGCCGGTGCGCCATGTAGTACAGGCCGCCGGAGGTGGGGTAGGCGGAGGTGACCTCCGCCAGCGACATGCCCAGGAGCAGGACCATCAGGCCGACACCGACCCAGCCCCACATGATGACTGCGGGGCCACCGGTATTGAGGCCGAAGCCGTACAGCGTCATACAGCCAGACAGAACGCTGATGACGGAGAAGGAGATCGCGAAGTTGCCGAACGGGCCCATACGGCGGGACAGCACGCTCTGGTAGCCGAGCCCGGCCAAGACGTCGTCGTCGTTGGCCAGCCGGTGGGCGCCGGTACTTCTCGGAGACACCGAAGGATCCTCTGATTCGATAGGGAGACGGAACGCGGAAGGATTGGCTTGCGGCCGGGGGAGCACGGATTCTCACGTGCGAGCGGACCTCCGTCTGTACGCGTAGGCGCGCGCCTGCAGGAAGTCGTCCTCCCAGTACCGGCCCGCCTTGCTGACATATCGCCACGGTGCGGGAGTGGCGAAAGAGCCGATCGCCTCGAACACCCAATGCGCACCGGCCATACCGGAGGCCGTGAGCGTGTAGGCGAGATAGTTCAAGTCCAGTAGGGAGACCTCGGCGGGCTGGGTCAGGTAGGCGAACCATGAATTCCGCGCCAGGCCGACGTAGTACTGGATCATCTCGTTCTGCCAGAACCCGATCCCGGCGGATATCTGTCCCCCGGCATTGCGCTGCCGGAATTCATCCACATACGCGTAGAGCGGCAGAGTGAGCAGGACCGACCCTGGCTTTACGCGCGAGGCGACCCATCGTGTGAAGTCCACGGCCCCGTCACCACGGGCTTGGAGGCACTGAAGCATGCGGTGGTAGGCCTCGCGGTTCGCCGGATCGCGTCGGCTGACCTCCCACAGCAGCGGCCAGGGCCCCCGCGGCAGCATCGCCTCGGGCGGCGCCGCCCAGTGCTCCGGGCGGTGCGCGGCCCTGGCATCGAGGTCGAGCTGGGCAAGTGCAAGCTGGTCCACCCACGGCACAGGGTCGGCCGGCCAACGGACCGCCGCCTCATCACAAGCACCGCGCGCCATGCGAATCCGACGTAGGACGTCGCCGACGGCTCCCGCACGATGCGTGACGAGAGCCCGCTGCGTCAGCACCCGGGCCCGCATCATCGCGGCGTTGGCATCGCCTGGATCCTCCGCGTACCAGGCGTCGACCGCGTCACTCTGCGCTGCGGCAACCGCCAGGACTTGGGTCCGGGACGTACGCGCAGCCCAAGGGGTGTGGTCGAGCAGCTCCTTGGTGGACAGCCACCGGCCGAGTTGGAGATCTTCGAGTGCCAGGCGCAGTTGCTCATCGCGGCCCGCCCTATGGGGGGTCAAGCTCGTGCTGGTCGGCGGCATCAGCGCACCCTCTTCAAGAGGCGGGGTAACACGAGACCGGGACGGTGGCTCCAGCGACGGATGATGAGCGCGGTCTTCACGAGTGCTCCTTCGGCAGGGCCAGACAGCACCATGTCGTGGCCCCGACGTCGCTGGTGCCCCATTCCCCGCCGTTCTCTTTGGCCAGGGCCTCGACCAGGGCGAGGCCGCGCCCGGACTCGGCGTTGTCGTTGGCGGGCCTGGACATGGCGCTTCCCTCCATGCCGTCGGTGACGACGATGTGGAGTACGCCGTCCTCGATGCGAAGCAGCAGGGCGATCTCTTGTGTACCGCTGTGGAGGACGGCGTTGGTCAGTAGTTCGGAGACGATGAGCATCACTTCGTCGATCAGCGCGTCGAGTCCGTAATACCTGAGTTTGGCCGCAGCGATCCGACGCATGGCCCCCACTCGGGTTGCGTCCTGGGGCCGGGGCGGATTGTCACCGATGCGGGGGACGATTTCGATCCGCTCCCTCATCACTTCTCCGTCGCGCTGCAGTACCGTGCGGGCCGTCCGTACGGCTGTCGTCGTCATCACGTCCTCTGAGGCAGGAGGGGACAGACAGGGTGTGAGCGAGTAGCTCCCTGCGGCGTGACCGCTCGCTGTCGTCCCCTCAGATAACCGCCGTACCGGCGGTGTTGTGGATGCCGAATGAGGATGTAGTTGCTCGCAAGCGCCCTGCCGTTTTGGCTTTCCCTTTACTCATCGCTGGGCGGCAACCCATAACGTGCTGTCATGGCAGGGGTACGGAACGAGGCGTTCGAGGCGTGGCTGCGTAGCCACCAGATGTCAGTGGGAGAGCTGACGTCCCTGGTCAACACAGCAATCGGAGAACTGACGGGACGGGACGGCACGGTCAACGACAGGCACATTTTCAAGCTGCTCAGTGGTGAACACAGGTCGCCCAATGCCTTGCTGAGGACGGCGCTTGAGAAGGTGACGGATCGAACAAGCGGAGAGTTAGGGTTCGTTCCTCGGGGCACTAAGAAGTCAAGCCCCCCTCCAGGACCCGAGGATGACCCCTTGTACCGCCGCGCCTTGCTTACAGCAGCCACCGCCGCTGGCGTCTCCGTGACCGTGCCGGCTGTCGGAGGGCCACGCCGACAACGTCTCACCTCCAACGACGTAGAGGCGCTCAAGGCCGAACTCGCGGCCTGGACCAGCGTCGAGAGCATGTACGGCGGAACCCCGGAGCTGGAGAAGCGTGCCGCAGAGATCACCGACAAGGTGATCACTCTTCAGCAGGGACACACTGCGTCAGCACGTATCCGCTCCGAGCTGTACACCGTCGCCGCAGCCTTCTCCAACTCGGCGATGTGGGCCGCCATCGACGGCCGCCGGACCTCAGCCGAGTACCACCTCGACAGGACCATCCGCCTTGCTGGCCTGTCCGGTGACCATGCCACCGAATTCCGCGTGTGGGGTCACGCCAGCACTCTCTTCCGGCAACTCAGCCGGCCCACCGACGCCTTGGCCGCCGCCGAGAGGTCCCATGCATCCCCCATTACCCGACGCGACCCGCTGTTTGCTTCGTTGGCGATGTCCCGCCTAGCGGTCAACCACGCCGTTCTCGCCGACGGCAGAAGCGCCATGCGCTATCTGGATCTGGCCCAGAAGGCGCTCGACCGCGCCGATCCGAACAAACACCGCCCGGCCTGGGTCGGCTTCTACGATCAAGCCGAACTTGACCACCTCGCGATGCTCACACGGATGCAGCTGAGGCATTGGCCTGACGCCGAGAGGCATGCGCACCGCAGCCTCGCGTACCTGCAGCCAGGCCTGCAACGCAATGGCGCACTAGTGCGGGCAAACCTTGCCGTTACGCAACTCTCCCAGCGAGACCTCGAACAGGCTGTCGACACCGCTCGGGGTATCACTGAGGGGATGATGAAGCACGCCCGCGTCCGTGGACTCCTGAACAGCTTCACCGAGCAGGTCGCCGCGCTCGCCCCCCGTAGTCCCGAGGCCCGCGACTGGCAGGCCCAATACCGAACGGTGATCGCATGACTGACACTGGTTCCCTGATACTTCTCCGTACCAGGGACGTCGAGAAGTACCGACAGCTCATCCTCGACATCCATGTAGAAGTCCGAACCCAGTTCGGGTTGATGAAAGATTCCTTCAACGCCGTAGAACGGTTCGATGAACGCCTGACCAGCTACGCCTCCCGTGACGGCTGGGAGGCCGTCATCGCCCTCCAGGGCGACGAGCCAGCCGGCTACATCTTCGGCGGGCCGCTCGCCGTCGGCTCACTGTGGTGGTCCACCATGCGTCAGACCCCGCCAGATGACTTCACCCGGGAAACGGGCACCCGTACCTTCGCCGTCCAAGAAGTCCTCGTGCGCAAGGCATTCCGCGGCACTGCTGGTGCTGGAGCATCCCGACTGTTGCACGAGAAACTCCTCGCCGAGCGCCATGAAGAGCGAGCTACGCTCCTGGTCGATCCCACCCGCTCCGACGGACGGCTGAAGGCGGTGTACGAGTCCTGGGGATACCGGGACATCGGCGAACAACAGCCTTTCGACGACTCGCCGGTTTTCGCCACGATGCTGCGGGACCCCCTTCGCCAATAGCCGAAGCCCATCTGCCGTAGGTGAGAGGAGCAGGGTGAATGCGCCCAATTCCACTGATTCTCGAGACTGAGGTCCGCCAGTCCGTTACGGTCAGCGTCTCCTCAGGCAGCATCCACAACATCTGGCCGCGGCCCGAACCCACGCCGGCAGCGTGGATGGGAGATCGGCCGCTCCGCGGCTTCCTCGACCGTGCGGATGGTGCGGTTGGCCTTGTCAGGGTCCCGGTGTGTAGTCCAGCCGCAGTCTGATCCGTCGAAGACCTCGACCATGGACACTCCCGCCTGGCGGATTCGGTTGAGAGTGCCGGCGTTGTAGGCGACGGCCGACTTGGCGAGCGTCGCGGCCTCAGCCCACGCCCGCACCGGCATTCGCGCACCGTTGCGGTAGATCACGTACGTGAGTTGGTGTTCGGCTGCCAGCCGATCAGCGAGGCCCTTCGCGACCTGCAAGGCGGTGGTGTGGCCAGCGGCCAGCAGCGGCACTTCGCGGCGAGCGGCATCCCGTACGGCCCGGTAGAACACGGCGGCCATGCGCTGCTCCTCCTCGGAGCGGCGCAGGAAGTCGACGTAGGAGTCGGAGGCCAGCGACTGCAGGGCCTCGGTGTGGATGAGCGTCCACGAGAAGTGCCCGCCGACCGTCGCGGCTGCAGCCCGCGCCCCTTCCTCGTACAGGTGAGGCAGCTGGCGGGCCACGAACGCGCGGGCCTCGGCGTCCACGCGCTGCTGGAAGTCGACGATGGCGGCCTGGAACTGTGCGAGCCGGTCGGCGACCATCCGGGAGCCGGCGTTGTCGCCGATCGCGGCGAGCACCGTGGCCTGCTGATCCGCCAGGCGTTGCCACGCGTCCTCCAGCACCGCGGCGACGCGCGCAGATACGGTCTCGGCATCTCCGGGCGTCAGCGGTGGGAACTCGTACGCCATTACCGCCACCGGTGGTGGTGTCGGCGACGAGCGGACTGCAGTGGGGCGATGACGAGGGTGTCCCCGCCGTTCGGCTCGTCGGGGGCCGTCGCGTCCTCCATGGAGGCGATCTGCCGTTCCAGACCGGTGAGGTTGTTGGACTGGTCGAGGGTGGCCACACCGTTGACGGTCAGCTGCAGGGGCTCGGCGAGCAGCTTGGCTCGCCGCTCGTTCAGCACTTCCAGGGCTACAGCCCTGGCCGAGCAGAGCCGCGCGTGGCGGGTCTGCAGGTCGGCCTGGTCGGTGTCGGGGCCGAGCTGCGCCAGGAGCCAGGCGAGGACAGCGGGATCCATGGGCGGAATCCTTCGGTATTGCGGCCCGGGCCCGGCACCCCACCGCATAGGGATGTCGAGCCCGGGCCAGCCTCGGTTACTGCTCGTCGGCCGGCATACGGGTCCGGCGCCGGGCGGGCTTCGGCTCCGTATCCGTATCCGTATCCGTATCCGTATCCGGAGCAGGATCCGACACGGGGGATGTAGCTCCCGCCTCTCCGTCCGCGTCGATCGGATCCGGGGTTTCCCCCTCCGAAGAAGGAGCCTCCTCCGACCAAGCGGCCGGGTTCGGGATGAGCGGGACGAGCCGTTCGGGAACCTCCTCCCCCGCTTCCAGCCGGACGGATCCCTGCTCGGGGTCTCGTACGAACACCGTGCGCGCCAACTTCGCCATGGCCGACTCCTTTTAGAAAACCGTCGCGGCGATGTGGATGTCCGGCACGTACAGCACGGGCATCGCAGCAGCGGCGGAGATCGTGGACAGCTGGACTGGGGTGCGCGTCTGCACATGGGTGGTGATCACGATGCCGGGGGCCTCCTCGGCAGTGATGACGCCCTTGCCGCGGAGCTCGATCGCCTCGGCGGTCAGTCCGTACTGGGTCTCGCCCCACTGTTCGCGGCGCGGCGGGATCATCGCCCACAGCGACTCCGGGGTCGTGCGCACCAGGTTGTCGCTGCTGTCGTACGCCTGCACGTCGTAGGCGGTGACGGGCGGCAGGTTGTACTTGGCGCGGACCCGGTTGACCTCCTCCGGAGCGAGCATTCCGCTCGGGATCTGGTCCGTGGGCGGCGAGTTGTGGAACGCGGCCCGGTACTCCGCCGTGGACCCGAGCAGCGACAGCGCCTTCTCCGAGGTGATGACACGCTCGGGGCGCGGCGCTCCGATGCTCTTCAGGTAGTGGATCCACGCCAGCTCGTCCGTGATCGGGGTGGCCGCCTCCGATTGGGACCACGGCACCGCGACCGTCGGCCGGTTGGCGGCCGGCACCTTCCAGTCCACGTCGAGGGCGACTCCGGGTAGGGACACCACCCCGGTGGACAGCATCTGTCCGGCGGCGATCTCCATGGCGGCCTTCGTGGCCTCCACGTGCTGTTCGAGGTCGTCGTAGAGCAGGTCGAGGAACTCGCTGGTGTCCTGGCCGCGGTCGACAGCTGCCAGGATGATCTGGAGTTCGGAGAAGGGCAGCTCCTGGCCGACCCAGGGCAACATGCCCTCGTTGATGACCTGCTCGGCACGCCGCCTGGCAAGCGTCGGCGCGGCTTCCCACGCGCGGAACTTCGCCGCGTTGACGCGCCGCTTGCTGCTCTTGGTACGGAACTTGACGTTGTCGATGTTCCGTTCGGCGAACACCTCGCGGGTGAGGAGGTACTCCTCCGGCGTGGTGATCGCTCGGATGAACGCCTGGATGTCTTCGGGGACGATCGCCTCAAGAAGCTTCTCAAGGGCCATGGTGTCTGCCTCCTTACCGGTAGTGGATGAACGCGGTCGTGTTCGCGGCGGCGGGGGGCGCGAAGGCAACGGGCAGCTTCGACGCATACACCTCGCCGCGCCACAGCAGTGCGCCCGCGGTCTTTGTAGAGCCGGGAGTGAACGCGGTTTCGGCAACGAGGAAACCGGCGAGGATCTGAGTGCCGTCACTGGCTGCGGCGTTGTAGGGCGCGTACAGGCCCGATGCGGTGATCCGGCTCAGTGGGATGCCGGACTTGATGATGTGGCGGGGCTGATTCTGCGTGCCCGCCGTGTAGTGGGTGCCTGCCGTCAGCTTGCTGGTGTCGACGGGAATCGTCTGGGCTTCGTGGACACCGTCCAGCGAAGCGAGCCATGTCCGGTCGTCGGTGACCGTCGTGGAAGTGGTGAGGATCTGGTAGTCGCTCACATTGTCTCCTTCGTAGGTGCGGATCGGATTGCTCCCGCACCCGGCGCGCTGCAAGGGGCGGTGTCCACGAACGACGACGGCCGAGCCGCGCCAGGGCGTGGTCCCTGATCAGCCCGACCGGCTTCCGGAAGGGCGTCCACGGTTTGAGGGGCGTGGTCCCAGGGAGATGTGTCGTTGACGTGGTCAGTCGCTGATGAGCCCTCGCCGCCGGGCCATTTCGAGCCCCGCCGCTCCGGGCCTGGGTGGAATGCCTCCGCGCTTTGGCGGGCCGCCGGCGGGAGATCCGCCCGGAGAGGGCGGCACGGTCTCTCGGGCGGGCCCGAACAACTCGGGGCGGCGCTCCTTCAGTTGCTCAGCGGCAGTTTCGACGGCCGCCTCGTCAGCGTCGGGCTGGTCGTGCAGAGCACGGTCGATGAGGAGCACCGCATCATCAAGGTCGTCCCCCGTCGCGCCGAGACCTCCGAGAGCGGCACGCCGGATGGCAGCACGCTCCCTGGCCAGAGCCTGCGCCTCGCGCGCCTCGGCTGACCTCAGTTTCTCCTCGGCGACCTGCTCGCGGCGTTCCATCTCGGTCAGCGCGGCCTGGTCGGCGTCGCGCTTCGTGGTGATGAACTCGGTCAGCGCCTCGGAGCTGTCGAACCCGAGGTCACCGAGCAGCTTCTTCACGGCCGCCCGGCCGCCCTGGGTCTTCTCCCGGGCCAGCAGCCGCGACAGGTCTTCCTTTGTGACACCGCTGCTCGGGGCGTCACCCTCGTCACCCGGCTTGTTGGGGTCGTCCTCGGGCGAGGCCCCGAGGATCGGATAGATCGGCCGCCCGTCACGGCGGTGCCCGACCGGTTCGAGCGGATTGGGGAGTGAGGGGCGCGTCATGCGTGAACCGTCCACAGGTCTCCAGCGCCCCCGCGCCGCCGATCAGTGTAGCCACTCCCCCCACGCGGCACACGGCCCGTGCAGGGCGCCAGAGTCAGTGGGGACCGGGCCCGGCCGCCTCGCCGATGGTCCCGGTTGTGCCGGGCGGCTGCAGCTGCGCTGGCGGCAACGGCTGGGCCGAAGGCGGGCTGGTCGGCGGCCCGTCCTGGGAGCCGGTCCGGCCAGGCTGCACGAGAGGCACGGCAGGCACAGGGTCGGCTTCCGGCAGGCCCAGGTATTCGCGCACGGCCGCGTTGTCGCCGGTCGCGTCGGCTAGTCGGGCAGCCTGGTCGAAGGCCCGCTTCTGGATGCGCTCGATCTCCTCGGCGACGTCCTCGACGGGGTAGCCCGCCTCCTTCAGCATGCGCACAGCTGTCTCCAGGGAGAACACGCCGGCCGCATAGCCGGAGGTAACGTCGTTGAGGACGGTGGTGCGGTCGGTGGGAGTGTGCGCGCCCCACACGAGGCGTGCAGGCAGCGACTCGCCGGCGGGCCACACCTGTCCGGCTTGGTGCAGGCGCTGCACGAGGCGCAGCAGCAGCTGGTACTTGTGGTCGCGGGCCAGGCGCATCGCCCCGACCAGGGAGTCCAGCGGGCCAAGAGCGAGCTGCAGCGCGTACCCGGACGGTACCTTGGCCACATCCAGGGTGCCGAGCCCGGCCGTGGTCAGGCGAGTGTTCGAGGCGAGCCGGTCCAGTAAGTGGTCGATGCGCTGGCGCAGTTCAGCGAGCTGCGCCGACGTGTCGAGGGTGTCCATGCGGCCCGAGTCGGACAGCTGCCACACCGTTCCCGCCTCCACACGCACCGGCATCGGCTGCCCAGTGGAGCGGTCGATGGGGAGCCGCGCCCCGGCGAGAGCCACAATGGGCGTGCCGGTGGTCGACGAGGCGGAGGCGCTGTCGGTGTCGGTGGCGGCCAGCTCGTCCAGCAGCTGCAGCACCGTCGCCAGCGTCGGCTTCCCCCAGTGCTCGCCTGCATCCGGGATCGAGTTGGGGACGTGCACGACCGGGATGAAGTCCACCATGAGGTCGAGCCGGTCGAGGACCTGACCGTCGGAACGCACCCGGTAAGCAGCCTTGTCAGCGGGCAGGTTGAACACATCGTGTGCAGAGCCGAGGTCTTCCAGCAGCCACTCGGCGTCCGTCAAGTAGCACGTCGTCCACGACGGCTTGCCCGGCGCCCACGGGTAGGTGCGGGTCAGTGTGCCCGTGAGCGGATCGAGGGTGTCGCCGCCGGTCAGCACCGGGTCGCCGTCCGCTCTGGCCACCTGCTCACGGATCGCGCGGCCGTCGCTGGTCTGGCCGGACGCCGTGGCTGGCCCGATCGGGCCAAGCTCGTAGGTGATGCGCCGCACGCGGTCCTTGAGGCCGCGCACTGGGTCGGCGGGCAGCTCCCAAGCGAAGTGCACACGCTGCGGGTACTCCTGAGCGTCCTGCTCACCCTCGTCCCACTCGGGGAAGTACCAGCCGGGGTCGTACGTACGCAGCAGCACACGCCGCTTGGACGGATCCCACGCCAGCGTGTAGACGCCGTCCCCGCAGCGCACCGCGCACCGTTCGGCCTGCTGGATGCGCAGCGGCAGCAGCTCCTTGTCCGCCCACGAGCGCAGCTTGTCCTGCAGGTCGGCCGCAGCCCCGGCTTCCGGGGTGAGCTCCTCGTCGCCCTGGTCGTGGTACTCGGCACCGGGCACCACGATGGTCTGCTTCGCGCCCAGGAGGTAGCTGAGGGTGGTGTCGATCAGCTTGGACGGGTCGCCCAACTCGCGGCGCTCCACGCCGTGGTGGTCATCACCGGTGACGGAGGCGAGCTCCCCGGCCTGGTTGGAGTCGTACGCGGCCAAGAACTTGTAGGCGGCCAGGCGGCGCAGGTCCTCGGCAGGCACCCACGAGGCGTTCAGCTCAGGGAACGCGTGGTGGCCCGGCCGGCTGGGGTGGGCCATCGTCTGCTTGTAGTTGAGCCACGACCAGGCGTCGATGAGCAGTTCACGCAGGTGCCTCACAGGTGCCCCTCCAGGCGACCGGGCCCCGCGCCCACAGCCAGCGTAGGCCTTGATCCACCGATGTGGCAGGGAAGTGATCTCCTGACGGGCCCAGCATGCACCGCAGCCTCACGGCCATGGGACCACCCCACCCCCGCAGCTGCGGGGAGCAGGCGGTGCCGTTGACCATCGCCCCCAGGTCGACGGGACTTTCCCCGGGCGCGGGGAGCAGGTCATCGGGATGAGCATCGGCCACCTCGCCGTGGGACCATCCCTCGCGGGCGCGGGGAGCAGGTGGTGCCGATCGGCGTACGGATGTCCTGGCTGGGACCATCCCCTCAGGCGCAGGGAGCAGACCCTCGGCGAGGGCCCGTCCCACTGGGCATGGGGACCATCCCCGCAGGCGCGGGGAGTGGGCGGATCTCGCCGAGACCATTCCCGACGGCACGGGACCATCCCCGCGGGCGCGGGGAGCAGATGACCGAGCTGAACTGCCTGATCTCCGGGTCGGGACCATCCCCGCGGGTGCGGGGAGCAGGCCTGGCGTGCCGTGTACTTGGCTCCGCCGTGGGGACCATCCCCGCGGGTGCGGGGAGCAGATCGCGCGCCGGCACACGCGCGAGGTGCGGGCGGGACCATCCCCGCGGGTGCGGGGAGCAGCGCACCCCGCCGGCCTCGTTCCTGGTCGTGCCGGGACCATCCCCGCGGTTGCGGGGAGCAGGACTCCCATGCGGTGCCTTTTGCCTTCGCGGGGGGACCATCCCCGCGGGTGCGGGGAGCAGCCAGTCAATGATGACCCGCTCGTACGCGCCGAGGGACCATCCCCGCGGGTGCGGGGAGCAGTCGTCGAGCATGACTGGTGTGTGTGTTGTGGGGGGACCATCCCCGCGGGTGCGGGGAGCAGACCGGCAACACGAACGTCAGCCCACAGCTGCGGGGACCATCCCCGCGGGTGCGGGGAGCAGGCGGATCCCTCGCGATCAAGGAATACAGCGGGGGGACCATCCCCGCGGGTGCGGGGAGCAGCCTCCTCGCGGTCATCGCGGCGCGCTGCCGGCGGGACCATCCCCGCGGGTGCGGGGAGCAGTCGTGCACGAAAGTGGCGGGGGCGCGGCCGGTGGGACCATCCCCGCGGGTGCGGGGAGCAGCTTCCCGGAACCCGACGCGGAGAGACTGCCTGGGGACCATCCCCGCGGGTGCGGGGAGCAGTTGTAGTCGACCGTGCAGCGGTACGAGAAGTCGGGACCATCCCCGCGGGTGCGGGGAGCAGGTCTGCGACGGCGGCCGCGATGTCCTCGGCCTGGGACCATCCCCGCGGGTGCGGGGAGCAGGGCGACGCGCTTCGCCTCCTCGTCGGCCTGGCGGGACCATCCCCGCGGGTGCGGGGAGCAGGCCCGGGCGTTGTTACGCCAGTCCTTCTTCACGGGACCATCCCCGCGCGTGCGGGGAGCAGCCTGCTGCCGACGCCAACATTGACTTCCGCTCCGGGACCATCCCCGCGGGTGCGGGGAGCAGCCGCGGCCGTCGAACGAGATCGTGAAGCGGTGGGGACCATCCCCGCGGGTGCGGGGAGCAGGGCGGACTGGCCGTCCCGTGGATCACCGGCTGGGGACCATCCCCGCGGGTGCGGGGAGCAGACTGTCTGACCTGCGCCTCTATCACTTGTGGCACAGGGTTTCACCTATGTTCGCGAATTCCGTCAAGTAGGACATATGGGAATTGCATACTTGGGGATGGCAACAGCGGGCCAGACACCGTACAACTTGAGCGCGCCTGTTGGAAGTCGTACGGCTGGCTGAGCTGCAGATCAGGCTCGTTTCTTCGATTTGGCCTGCTGGGCACCGGTTTGCGTGTAGGCATATCGCATGACGAGTGGGGACGATTCCCTCTCTGACCTGCTGTCGCGGCTTGGGGCTACGGCGCGGTCGGTGTGGGCGAAGCATGATCGTGATGCGGACGGATGGCTGCCGTTGTGGCGGCACATGGAGGACAGCGGCGCCGTCGCCGGCCTTCTGTGGGACGAGTGGCTCCCTTGCGGCATGCGGAGGCTCATCGCCGAGGCGTTGCCCGGCGGCGAGGCAGATGGCCGCAGGCTGGTCATGTGGCTGGCTGGTGTGCATGACACGGGCAAGGCGACGCCGGCGTTCGCCTGCCAGGTCGATCAACTCGCCGATGTCATGCGGGAGAAGGGCCTGGAGATGCGGTCCCGTCAGGCGATGGGGCCGGATCGGAGTCTGGCGCCGCATGGGCTGGCCGGTCAGGTGCTGCTGGGTGAATGGCTGGAGGAGCGGCACGAGTGGGCGCCCAAGCAGACGGGGCAGTTCACCGTCGCGGTGGGCGGGCACCACGGGGTGCCGCCCGAGAGCGGTCAGATCAAGGCGCTGTACCACCATGAGGAGTTGCTGCGTACTCCTGGCCGTAGCAGCGGGGTGTGGCGGCAGGTGCAGACTGAGTTGCTCGACGCGTGCGCGGAGCACTTCGCCGTGGCGGACCGGCTGGAGGCGTGGCGGGCGGTGAAACTGCCGCAGCCCGTACAGGTGTTGCTGACCGCACTGGTCATCGTCTCCGACTGGATCGCCAGCAATCCCGACCTCTTCCCCTACTTCCCGGAGGCCGCCTCCCGTAGCAGTCAGGAGCGGCTGGTGGCCGCGTGGCGGGGGCTGGACCTCCCGGCGCCGTGGCGGGCGCAGATGCCTGTCGGGGATGCGCAGGAGTTGTTCGTGTCGCGGTTCCAGCTTCCGGCGGAGGCGAAGGTCCGGCCGGTCCAGGAAGCGGCGTTGGTGCTGGCTCGGGAGATGGAGACGCCTGGGCTGATGGTCATCGAGGCTCCGATGGGGGAGGGGAAGACGGAGGCTGCGCTGGCTGTGGCGGAGGTCTTCGCGGCGCGTTCGGGTGCGGGTGGGGTGTTCTTCGCGTTGCCGACGATGGCGACGGGCAACGCGATGTTCCCGCGACTGTTGGAGTGGCTGAACCGGCTTCCGCATGACGGGAGTGACCGGCACTCCGTGCACCTGGCGCACTCCAAGGCGGCGTTGAACGAGGAGTTCGCCGGTCTGCTGGCCCGTGGCGGACGGGTGACGGCGGTCGACGTGGATGCGGCCGCGCCTGTGCCGCGGCGGCTGGGGGAACCGGCACGGTCGGCGGGCGCCGAGCTGGTGGCGCACACCTGGCTGCGGGGCCGTAAGAGGGCGATGCTGGCGTCGTTCGTGGCGGGCACTGTCGACCAGCTGCTGTTCGCCGGGCTGAAGAGCCGGCACCTGGCCCTGCGTCACCTGGCGGTGGCGGGCAAAGTCGTCGTCATCGACGAGGCGCACGCCTACGACGCCCACATGAGCGTCTATCTGGACCGGGTGCTGGCCTGGCTGGGCGCGTACCGGGTTCCGGTGGTGGTGCTCTCGGCGACTCTGCCCGCTGCGCGTCGGCGTCAGCTGGTCGAGGCGTACTCCGGGGCGGCCGGCGCACACGTCGAGAGTGCTCCGGCAGACGGGGGGTATCCGTTGCTCACCGCGGTCGCGCCGGGCGGCAGGCCCGTCGTGCGCCGTCCGGCTGCTTCGACCCGCGGCACGGACGTCCGGGTGGAGCGGCTTGGCGACGGTCTGGATGCGCTGGCCGACCGGCTGGAGAGGGAGCTGGTGGACGGCGGGTGTGTGCTCGTCGTTCGCAATACGGTCAAGCGGGTGCTGGAGACGGCCCGGGTGCTGCGGGAGAGGTTCGGCGACGGGGCCGTCACCGTGGCGCACTCGTGTTTCGTGGACGTCGACCGGGCGGCCAAGGACAGTGACCTGCTGCGGCGGTTCGGTCCGCCCGGCAAGGCGACGGGGCGGCCGTCCGGGCGGCACATCGTGGTGGCCAGCCAGGTGGCCGAGCAGTCCCTGGACGTGGACTTCGACCTGTTGGTCAGCGACCTGTGCCCGGTGGACCTGCTGCTGCAGCGCATGGGCCGGCTGCACCGTCACCGGCGCGGGGAGGGCCAGAGCGAGCGGCCCGCGCCGCTGCGTACGGCGCGGTGTCTGCTGACCGGCGCGGACTGGGCCGCAGGGGTGCCGGTCCCGGTGCGCGGGTCGGTGGCGGTGTACGGGGCGTATGCGCTGCTGCGGTCGGCGGCGGTGCTGCTTCCCCATCTCGACGGCGGTCCGCAGCGGCCCGTGCGGCTGCCCGCTGACATCAGCCCGCTCGTCCAGGACGCCTACGCCGAGGCTCCCGTCGGGCCGGAAAACTGGGCTCCGGCGCTGGAGGAAGCGAGGGGGCGGTTCGAGCGGCACCGGGCCGACCAGGCCGAGCGGGCGACGGTGTTCCGTCTCGGCGAAGTCGGCCGTGCCGGCAAGCCGTTGTTCGGCTGGGTGGCAGCCGGCGTCGGCGATGCCGATGACACCCGCGCGGGCCGGGCCCAGGTACGCGACAGCCGGGAGAGCCTGGAAGTCGTCGTCGTGCAGCGGCGCGCCGACGGCGCTCTCGCCACCCTGCCGTGGCTGGAACCCGACAAGAAGGGCCGCCCGCGCGCAGGGCTTGAGCTGCCACAGGACCAGGCGCCCACGGCGTTCGCCGCCCGGACGGCGGCCAGCTGCGGACTGCGGCTGCCCATCCAGTTCTCCTACGCCGAGACCCTCGACAAGGCCATCGCAGAGCTGGAGCAGCTGTACGTGCCAGCTTGGCAGGGCAAGAACAGCCCGTGGCTTACTGACCAGCTGATTCTCGCACTCGATGAGGATTGTCAGACCCTGCTGGCAGGCTATGCGCTCCACTACAGCCACCGAGATGGCCTGGAGGTGACCCGTGAGGGAACCGACCGCTGACAGCACGGCCCATGTCCCGTCATTCGACCTGACCACCCAGCCTTGGATCGGGGTTCTGAAGTGTGACGGCTCGCAGGAGGAGCTGTCGCTGCGTCAGGTCTTCGCCCAGGCTGGCGGCATACGCCGCATCACGGGAGACCTGCCTACCCAGGAGTTCGCTCTCGTGCGCCTGCTGCTTGCTGTTGCTCACGACGCTCTCGACGGCCCCGACAGCGTCGAGTCCTGGGGCGAGCTGTGGGCCGACCCGGAGTGCTTCGCGCCGGTCGCCGCCTATCTGGACACGCACGGCGAACGGTTCGACCTGCTCCACCCGGCCGCTCCGTTCTTCCAGACCGCTGGGCTGCGGACGGCGAAGGACGAGGTGTTCTCACTCAACCGGATCGTGGCCGACGTGCCCAACGGGGAGGCGTTCTTCACCGCGCGGATGCCCACCGTGGACCGGTTGTCGTTCGCGGAGGCGGCCCGCTGGGTCGTGCACGCCCACGCCTACGACACCTCCGGCATCAAGTCCGGCATGGTGGGCGACGAACGGGTCAAAGGCGGCAAGGTGTACCCGCTCGGCACGGGGTGGGCGGGCGGCCTCGGCGGGGTCTTCGCGGAAGGCGACAGCCTGCGCGAGACGCTGCTGCTGAACCTGGTGGCGGCCGACACCGACGCTCTGAACTTCACCGCTGACGACCGGCCCGCCTGGCGGCGGGAGCCGTGCCCGCCTGGCGGCGCCGAGCGCACCCCGACGGGGCTGCGCGATCTGTACACGTGGCAGTCGCGCCGGCTGCGCCTGCACCACGACGCCGACGGCGTCACGGGCGTCGTCCTCGGCTACGGCGATCCGCTCTCCGCGCGCAACATGCACCGCAGGGAGCCGATGACCGCGTGGCGGCGCAGCACCTTCCAGGAGAAGAAGCTGCGGCAGCCGCTGATCTACCTGCCCAGAGACCATGACCCGGCACGCGCCGCCTGGCGGGGCGTCGCCTCGCTGGTCGCCGACCGGTCGGTGACGGCCCAGGGCGCGGAGGCTGCTGCCTACCTGCGGCCGGGGATCCTGGAGTGGGTGGCCCGGTTGGTCACGGAGGGGGAGCTGCCGCGGCACTTCTTGATCCGGGCCCGGATCGTCGGCGCCACGTACGGGACGCAGCAGTCGGTGATCGACGAGGTCGTCGACGACCGTCTCGTCATGCCGGTCGTGCTGCTGCACCGGCAGGACCGCACGTGCGCCCAGCAGGCGATCGGTGCGGCCGAGGACGCCGATCAGGCGGTGCAGGCGCTCGGTGATCTGGCCACCGACCTGGCCCGCGCGGCCGGCTCCGAAGGGGAGCAGCGGCGATCAGCAGCGCGTGAACTCGGCTTCACCGTGCTGGAGCATCCCTACCGCACCTGGCTCGCAGCCCTCACGGACGCCGAAGAAGCGTTCGAGCGGCGACGCCTGTGGCAGCGCGAGGCACACAGCCTGATCGGCCGCCTCGGTGACCGCCTCATCCAGGACGCCGGGGAGGCGGCCTGGCAGGGCAGGACCGTCTCCGCCGCCAGGGGCGGCACGCAGTGGCTCAACGCCGGCCTGGCCGACCGGTGGTTCCGCAACCGTCTGGCCAAGGCGCTGGGGAAGCTGTCCGGATCGGACCCACAGCCGCAGATCGGGCTGCAACGGTCCGCCGCAGACCCCCCGGACGGCTCCGGCCAGCCCCACCCTGGCTCTTTCACGACCGACCCGAAGGTGCCCGCATGACCACCGCAACAGCCCCGCCGAGCGTCCGCTCGCGGGTCGCCGAGCTCGCCGCCGTGCAGATCGACAGGTGGCAGGAGGGCTACCTGCGCGACAGCCCGAAGGACGTCGCCGCGCTGGCCCGCCTGCGCCGCGGCGCAGGCCGGGACGCCGCCGACCTGCCCGACCTGTGGACGCTCGTCGACACCTCGCCTCTGTACGCGCGCCTCGACGACGTACGCCCACTCAGCGAGGAAGAACTCGTGCGGGCGGAGAACGCCCTGCACGCGGCTCTCACGCTGTGGGCCATGCACCAGCAGTCCCGCGGCGCCCACATGCACCGCCCCCACGCCCGCGGCGGGCCAGGAGGACCGGCCGGACTGGGGGCGGCCGTGCGGCGTCTGATGCCGCCGGATGGCATCGACGAGCCCGTCCGCAAGCGCCTGGTGCGCGCCGGGACCGCACCCGACCTGACCAGCCTGTCCCAGCGGCTGCGCGACCTGATCGTCCTGCTGCGCCGCGCCGACATCCCCCTCGACTACGGCCTGCTCGCCGGCCAGCTCTACGCCTGGCAGTGGCCCGGCGGCGCCGACACCGTCCGCCGTGAATGGGGCCGCTCGTTCCACTCCTGGCAGGACCCGGCCGCTCCAGCTTCCGCCCAGAGCGCCGACGGTGCCGCCCCCAGCTCCGACGACCGCGACAAGGACGCCTCGTGAACCGCATCTTCCTGGACGTGCACGCCCTGCAGACCGTCCCGCCCAGCAACCTCAACCGTGACGACACGGGCGCGCCGAAGTCGGCCGTGTACGGCGGTGTGCCGCGCGCCCGCGTCTCCAGCCAGGCGTGGAAGCGGGCCACCCGCACCTACTTCGACGACGAGCGCCTGCTCGACCCGAACGAACTCGGCGTACGGACCAAGAAGGTCGTGGAACTGCTCGCCAAGCGCATCACCGCGCTGGACGAATCCCTCGGCGGCGACGCGGCCCTCGCTCTGGCCGACGAGACGGTCAAGGCAACGGGGCTGAAGACCGAAGTACCCAAGCGGAAGGCCGACGCCGCCAAGGAGTCCGGGGACACCCCGGCGCCGGAGGCGAAGTACCTGGTCTTCCTCAGCTTCCGCCAGCTCGACGGCCTGGCCCGCCTCGCCGTCGACGGGGCCGCAGACATCACCGCGTACCTCAAGGAGAAGGCGAACAAGGACAAGGCCAAGGAGATCGCGGACAGCCGCCACTCCGTCGACATCGCCCTCTTCGGCCGGATGGTCGCCGACGCAGCCGACTACAACGTGGACGCCGCCGTCCAGGTCGCCCACGCCATCAGCGTGCACCGGGTGGAGAACGAGTCCGACTACTACACGGCGGTCGACGACGAGAACACCGAGGAGGAGACCGGTGCCGGGATGATCGGCACCGTCGACTTCAACTCCGCCACCCTCTACCGCTACGCCGCCCTGAGCGTCCACAAGCTCGCCGACAACCTCGGCCAGGGCCTGCGCGACGACGAGCCGCGGACCGAACCGGTGCGCCGAGCTGTCGAGGCGTTCGTGCACAGCTTCGTCGCCTCGCTGCCGACGGGGAAGATCAACACCTTCGGGCACCACACCCTGCCCGACGCCGTCGTCGTCAAGCTGCGCACCACCCGCCCGGTCAGCTTCGTCGCCGCCTTCGAAGAACCTGTCCGCGGCGACCAGGGCGGCCACGTCCGAGAGGCGTCCGACCGCCTCGCCGCCTACGTCCCTGACATCGAACGCGCCTACGGAGACGACGCATCCACCCTCAGCTGGGTCCTGCGCGTCGGCCCCAACACCCTCAAACTCGCCGACCTCGGCACCGAGTCCGACACCCTTGGCGACCTCGTCGCCGCCGTCGGCCACGCCGTCGCCGAACGCCTGGAGACGCCCGCATGAGCGGCGTGCTCGCCCTGCGGCTGGCCGGCCCCCTGCAGTCCTGGGGGGCCTCCTCCCGCTTCACCCGCCGCACCACCGAATCAGCCCCCACCAAGAGCGGCGTCATCGGCCTGCTCGCGGCCGCGGCAGGCATCGAACGCGGCGACGACCGCGCGCTCGCGCCCCTCGCAGCCCTGCGGTTCGGCGTCCGCATCGACCAACCCGGCACCCGCCTCCGGGACTTCCACACCGCCCACCACGCCGTCACCGGCAAATCCATGCCGCTCTCGGAGCGTTACTACCTCGCGGACGCCGTCTTCGTCGCCGCCCTCGAAGGCGAGCACACGCTGCTCACCGCGCTGCATGCCGCGCTGAAGTCCCCGGTCTACCTGCCGTTCCTCGGCCGCCGCTCCTGCCCGCCGGCCGAACCCGTCGAGCTGGGAGTGTTCGAAGACGCCCGCCTGGAGCACGTGCTGCGAAACGTGCCGTGGCAGGCGTCCGCCTGGAACCGCAGACGGCACAGCTCACGCCCCCCGAGCACACTGCCCGTGCTGATGGAGGCGGCAGCCGGCGACGAGCACGCCGGCGCCGACACCCTGCGCGACCAGCCCATCAGCTTCGCCGCCGCACACCGCCGCCACGCCCTGCGCACCGTCGTCACCACCACGGTGCCCATGCCGCATGCTCCCGCCGGCGTGCCGCGGCACGACCCGTTCGATGCTCTGGAGGATGAGAGCAGCTGATGTACCTCTCCCGCTTCCGCGTGAACACCGCCCGTCCCGGCGCACGCCGCCTGCTGTCCTCGCCGCAGGTCCTGCACGCCGCCGTGATGTCCTCGTTCCCCGGCCTGCTGCCCACCGACGCCCCCGCCCCGGACACGCCGCGGGTGCTGTGGCGCCTGGACCACACGGCCCCCGCCGAGGTGATCCTTTACATCGTCAGCCCCGACCGCCCGGACCTGACCCACTTGGTCGAACAGGCCGGCTGGCCCGCGGCAGCAGCGGCCGATCCCGCCACGCCCAGCTGGCAGAGCAGGCCCTATGCCCCGTTCCTCGACAAACTCTCCACCGGGGACCGCTGGGCCTTCCGGCTGACCGCCAACCCGGTCCACACCATCCGCCGCAACCCCGACGAGCCCCGCAAGATCACCGCCCACCTCACGCCCGTTCACCAAATGGCCTGGCTGATCGAGCGCCAGGAACGAAGCGGCTTCCGCATCCTGGAGAAAGCCGACCACGCACGCCTGCTGCCCGGCGGCACCACGCACCAGGGGAAACGCGAGCACCACGGCGACCGCTACGAGCTGTCCGTCCGCGACCACAACAACCGCTCCTTCGACAAGAAGCGCACGGACGACGGCAGAAGAGGCAAACCCGTCACCCTGGTTGCCGTCACCTTCGACGGCCGCCTCGAAGTCACCGACCCCGAAGCCCTGCGCCGCACCCTCACCCAGGGAATCGGCCGCGCCAAGGCCTACGGCTGCGGCCTGCTCACCCTGGCACCTCTCACCCCGCCCGCCCGGCAGGCACCATGACCACGATCTCCCAGCACACCGCACTCACCCCACGACAACTCACCCGCACCGCCGAGCGCGTCTCCTTCATCTACCTGGAACGCTGCACCGTCCACCGCGACGCCAACGCCATCACCGCCCAGGACGCCGAAGGCACCACCCACATCCCGTCGGCGACCATCGGCACCCTCCTCCTCGGCCCCGGCACCCGCATCACCCACCAGGCGATGAGCGTCCTCGGAGAAACCGGCGCGGCCGTCTGCTGGGTCGGAGAGCGCGGCGTGCGCTACTACGCCGCCGGACGCGCCCTCACCCGCTCCTCAGCCCTCATGGAAGCCCAGGCCCGACAATGGGCCAACCCGCGCAGCCGTCTCGCCGTCGCCCGCGCCATGTACCAGCTGCGCTTCCCCGACGAAGACCCCGCCGGCCTCACACGCCACGAACTCCTGGGCCGGGAAGGACGCCGCGTCAAAGACTGCTACCGCGCCCAGGCCACCCGCACCGGCATCCCCTGGCGCGGCCGCCAGTACACCCCTGGCAACTTCACCGCCGGAGACCCTGTCAACCAGGGCATCACCGCAGCAGCCCAGTGCATGTACGGCATCGCCCACGCCGTCGTAACCTCGCTGGGTTGCAGCCCAGCCCTCGGCTTCGTTCACTCCGGACACGAACTGTCCTTCGTCCTCGACATCGCCGACCTCTACAAAACCGAGATCGGCATCCCTCTCGCGTTCGACGTCGCCGCGCAGGACGAGGAGGACGTCGGCCCCCGCACCCGCCGCGCTCTGCGGGACCGCATCAACGAATCGTCCCTGCTCGAACGATGCGTCAACGACATCAAACACCTGCTGCTGGGAGGAGTCAGCCCAGTCAATTCAGGTGACGACCGCGACGTGGTCACCCTGCAGAGCGACGGCGGCCGCGAAGTCCCCTCCGGCTTCAACCACGACACAAGCGGCGACTACGAACAGGTGGGCTGGTGACCGTCATCGTCCTCACCAACTGCCCAGCCGGACTCCGCGGTTTCCTGACCCGCTGGATGCTGGAGGTCTCCGCAGGCGTGTTCGTGGGCAACCCATCGGCCCGCATCCGCGATGCGCTCTGGCACGAGGTCCAGCAATACGCCGGCCAGGGACGCGCTCTGCTGACCCACACCACCAACAACGAACAGGGCTTTACCTTCCGCACCCACGACCACGCGTGGCACCCCGTCGACTACGACGGCGTCACCCTCATCCACCGCCCCGACACAAAGCCCTCATCGCCGGGGGCCACTCCACCGACGACCGCTCCGCCCGGATGGAGCAAGGCGGCCAAACGCCGACGCTTCGGACGAACCTGAAGGACATTGGGGCGATTACAGGCGTATTGCCGGACTTCACGAAAGTGCTCAGAAACCCGTCACCTCCGCACTAAAAGACCAGGTCAACCAGTCTGCTCCCCGCACCCGCGGGGATGGTCCCACGGCCGCGAGCGTGGCGAGACTGCCCATGACCTGCTCCCCGCACCCGCGGGGATGGTCCCGGCGGCTGCGTCTTGCCGAGGGCGGCGGCCAACTGCTCCCCGCACCCGCGGGGATGGTCCCGGCGGCTGCGTCTTGCCGAGGGCGGCGGCCAACTGCTCCCCGCACCCGCGGGGATGGTCCCAGCTCCCAGCCCTCGGGGGTGCCGTCGTCGGCCTGCTCCCCGCACCCGCGGGGATGGTCCCGTCGTCGAGGTCGCGCTCGCGGCCGAGGGCCTCTGCTCCCCGCACCCGCGGGGATGGTCCCTTCTTCCGCCCCGCTTTCAGGACCTCGTCGTACTGCTCCCCGCACCCGCGGGGATGGTCCCGCTGCATCGACCGCCTGTCGTGGAAGCGGATCCTGCTCCCCGCACCCGCGGGGATGGTCCCGCTGCGGCCTGGATCGCCGACCACAGCAGCCCCTGCTCCCCGCACCCGCGGGGATGGTCCCGCGCCGCCGCCGAACGCGCCCGACAAGCCGCCCTGCTCCCCGCACCCGCGGGGATGGTCCCAGGGACCAGTCGTCGGTCTTCACGATGTCGTCCTGTTCCCCGCACCCGCGGGGATGGTCCCAGCCCTACACGACCGGCAAGTGGCACCGCGACCTGCTCCCCGCACCCGCGGGGATGGTCCCCGAAGGCACCGAAGGTGCGGAACGGTAAAGACCTGCTCCCCGCACCCGCGGGGATGGTCCCGCCGAGATCCAGCTGTTCGGCAACCCGGAGACCTGCTCCCCGCACCCGCGGGGATGGTCCCACGCAGCGCGGTGGGACGTCATCGAGGACGCGCTGCTCCCCGCACCCGCGGGGATGGTCCCGTCTCGGTCCCGACCTCCTCACGGCAGGCCCTCTGCTCCCCGCACCCGCGGGGATGGTCCCAGCCCTACACGACCGGCAAGTGGCACCGCGACCTGCTCCCCGCACCCGCGGGGATGGTCCCTTCGCGACCGCGTCCTGGTACTTCTGCTGCGCCTGCTCCCCGCACCCGCGGGGATGGTCCCACCCCTCCCACCAGAGCGAAAGGAGGGAGCCGCTGCTCCCCGCACCCGCGGGGATGGTCCCTTCGTCGGGGTCTACACGTCAGCCGCCGACATCTGCTCCCCGCACCCGCGGGGATGGTCCCAGGGACCCGGCGGCGTTTTTCACGCCGTTGACCTGCTCCCCGCACCCGCGGGGATGGTCCCTGGATCTCCGCGTTGCTGGCCAAGTCAGTGTCCTGCTCCCCGCACCCGCGGGGATGGTCCCCTGGAGAGCTGGTCGGCGTCGAGTCCGGCAGCCTGCTCCCCGCACCCGCGGGGATGGTCCCCCTCGGTGCCGCCGCGGAGACGAGCAGCGCACAGGCACTCGTCGCTGCTCCCCGCACCCGCGGGGATGGTCCCGGTCACGAACTCGTCCATCTCGCCTCCTTGACCTGCTCCCCGCACCCGCGGGGATGGTCCCGCCTACATGGTGAAGAAGGGCGCGCCGGCCACCTGCTCCCCGCACCCGCGGGGATGGTCCCTGGTGGAACGACCTCGACCCGAAGAACCCGAACTGCTCCCCGCACCCGCGGGGATGGTCCCACCACGCTGGACAGCGACGACGGCCAACTCCTCTGCTCCCCGCACCCGCGGGGATGGTCCCACGGACGGACTCTTGGTCAGCAGGGAGACGAGCTGCTCCCCGCACCCGCGGGGATGGTCCCTCCGCGAACTTGCCCACGCTCATCAGGGCTTCCTGCTCCCCGCACCCGCGGGGATGGTCCCGTCCAGTCCTTGTCGTTGGACGTGATGTGCCACTGCTCCCCGCACCCGCGGGGATGGTCCCAGCCACACCGTGCGGACGCCGCACTCCTCATGCTGCTCCCCGCACCCGCGGGGATGGTCCCTTGCCCGGCCCGCCGCAGAACCTCCACTAGCTCTGCTCCCCGCACCCGCGGGGATGGTCCCAGCGGGGCCCAGCAGAGGGAACCGCCCTGGGGGTCTGCTCCCCGCACCCGCGGGGATGGTCCCGCCACGCCCACGCTCGCCGACATCCGCTCCGCCTGCTCCCCGCACCCGCGGGGATGGTCCCGGAAGGGACCCCCGAGAGCTAGACACTCTCGGCTGCTCCCCGCACCCGCGGGGATGGTCCCCTCCGCCTTCACCTGACGGCCGAGGCCGAGGCCTGCTCCCCGCACCCGCGGGGATGGTCCAGCACGGCGGTCGATGACCTCGTTGTAGTGGCCCTGCTCCCCGCACCCGCGGGGATGGTCCCACCGCGCAGTCCTCGCCGTCGTCCCTCGTGGTCTGCTCCCCGCACCCGCGGGGATGGTCCCTCGTACGCCCCGAAGAGCACGCCGTGCGGACTCTGCTCCCCGCACCCGCGGGGATGGTCCCAAGGTCACCCACGGTGGCTCGCCGCACTGGAGCTGCTCCCCGCACCCGCGGGGATGGTCCCGCGGCCAGCGGATGGCCGGCCGACGGGAACGCCTGCTCCCCGCACCCGCGGGGATGGTCCCAAGGTCACCCACGGTGGCTCGCCGCACTGGAGCTGCTCCCCGCACCCGCGGGGATGGTCCCGCGCCCGTGGTGCACCCCTGATGGCGCGCATCCTGCTCCCCGCACCCGCGGGGATGGTCCCGGGCCCGGGACGATGCGCCCCTTGGCGATGCCCTGCTCCCCGCACCCGCGGGGATGGTCCCGGCGGGGAGCACGCCGGGCTGTGCGTCGGCTGCTGCTCCCCGCACCCGCGGGGATGGTCCCGCGGCGCAGGGCGGGAGCGTCGCCCCCGACGACTGCTCCCCGCACCCGCGGGGATGGTCCCCCTGCCTCGATCGCGCCGTCGTCGATGACGAGCTGCTCCCCGCACCCGCGGGGATGGTCCCGTGTCGGCGGCGATCTGCCAGGCGGAGGCGGACTGCTCCCCGCACCCGCGGGGATGGTCCCTGCAGCCCAGGCGCCCCGTGGAACGTCGGTGTCTGCTCCCCGCACCCGCGGGGATGGTCCCTTCCGCTGCCCGCGCAGCCGCTCAATCTCGGCCTGCTCCCCGCACCCGCGGGGATGGTCCCGTGCCGGCAGTGTCGCCGCAGGTGCGGCACTGCTGCTCCCCGCACCCGCGGGGATGGTCCCTTGGCGCGGACAGGCATGGGGCCCTCCTCGGGCTGCTCCCCGCACCCGCGGGGATGGTCCCTGTGGAGCACGCCTGTCTGGCTCGGCACGATCCTGCTCCCCGCACCCGCGGGGATGGTCCCGGGCGGCGGCGGGCGGCCCTGTTGAGATCGGCCTGCTCCCCGCGCCCGCGGGGATGTTCCCTCGACGTAGTCGTGCAGGTAGAGGCCGTGGTGCTGCTCCCCGCGCCTGCGGGGATGTCCCACCATGCCGCCGTCGGCGGTGGTTGCCTTGTACTGCTCCCCGGGCCCGCGGGGACGTTCACCCGAACAATGCGGCTCTCGACCACGGCAGAACGCTGACCCTCTGACGACAGATCAAAAGTGATGCGACGACGGCAGCCTTCCCCCTGATCGACATGGCCCGGAAGGCCATCAGCCGGTGCCGAATTCGGTGCCCGGCTGGGCCGTTCGCCTTTATGGGGCCGTTTCCGCGAGGTCATCGGCGTCCGCCGAGGCGGTCGTCGTGGATGTGTCCGGCGACCGCGGCGAGCTGGTCGGGGTCGGCAAGCTCGGTCAAGCCGTGGACCGCGGCGTCCATACGGTCGGGGCTGTCCATACCAACCACCCAGGTGACCATCTGCTCCTCAAGGGCCACGTGCGCGCCGACGTGGTGGACCAGGCCCTGCTCGTACAGTTGCGCTATGGGTTCGGCCCGCAGGCGCTTCCCGACCTTGGCCGTGACTTCGAGGACGCGGGGCATGATCGCACCGTTGGTGGATCCTTCGCGGCGCAGTTGCTCCCACGCCTGGGAGAGGACCTGCCTGGCCATGTCCCCGCCGTAGTTCGACTCGACCACAATTGCGTCGGCCTTGAGGGCGAGTGCGAGGAGGCAGGCCGTGCGACCCCAGTCGTTCGCTCCCATGCTCCCGGAGTGATCCTCGAGCACGTAGAGGTGCCCGTCGTAGCCGCGGGCGGCGCCGATGATGCCGGTCTCGTCGCCGATCGCGGATTCTCCACCGGCGGGGTCGACGGCGACGATGACGCGCGCCATGTCGAGGCCGCCGAACTCGACGGTGGTGAGCCGGTGGTCGGTGATCCAGGCCCGCTGCCACACGCCGCCCTCCGGCGGACGCGGCTTTTGCTGGTAGAGCGCGGCCCAGACACGTTCGCCGACTCGGCGGCGGGTGGTGGCGTGGTGCTCTGCGTCGAAGCGTTCGGGCCACAGCGGTTCGCCGAGCTTTCGGCCGAGCGGGTCGGTGTCGCTGTCGGCAAGCGCGGGCAGGTCGATGATCTTCCACTCGTTGGCCTGCGCGTCGGCGAGGATGCGCCCTGCGAGGTCGTCTTCGTTCCAGCGGGTCTGGATGACGCAGATCGCGCCGTCCGGCTCCAGGCGGGTCTGGAGAACGGATTGCCACCACTCCCACGTCTTGCGGCGCATGCTGGGCGAATCGGCGGAGGCCATGTCCTGCACGGGGTCATCGACGAGGGCGATGGTGGCGCCCTTGCCGGTGAGGCTGCCGCCGATTCCGGCTGCGACGAGGCCGCCCTGGTGGCCCGCGATGTCGAAGCGCATGGCTGCCCGGCTGGAGGGGTTGAGGCGGATGCCGAGCTCGTCGCCCCACGTCTCGATGGCGTCGCGGATCCAGCGGGAGTGCTCCTCGGCGAGGTCACCGGAGTAGGAGGCGATCATGATGCGGCGATCGGGGTGCTGGCGCAGGTACCACAGGGGTGCCCAGCGGGAGGCCCGCCGCGACTTGCCGTGGCGCGGCGGCATCGTGATCATGACGCGGTCAGCACGGCCCTCAGCCATGTCGATCCACGCCTGGTCAATCAAGTGCAGGTGACGGGCCTGCATCTCGCGGCGTTCGGTGAGGACCGCGGCGAGCGCGCCGGGTGAGGCGTCCATGGCGATGGAGCGTTCGATGCGAGCGAGTTGGCCGCGCAACTCGGGGGAGGCCTTCGCAGCCATGGCGCGGCGTACCGCCGGCGGCTTGGCGCGGTAGGCGGCCAGCACCTCGGCTTCACGCTCGCTGCTACTCGTCCGAGCCATGCGCGGCCTCCTCCGATATGCCGATGAGGGCTTCGAGTTCGTCGAGGGCGATGGCCGTCAGCTCGCCGCCTGCGGGCGGCGTGACGATCCCGGACTCGGCCGTCTCGTCGAGGCGGTTCATGCGGGCGCGGCGTTCCATGATCCGCAGCGCACGGTCGATGGCGTTGAGGTTGTTGTCCTTGACAGCCTGCCGGTAGGCGACGAAGAAGAGGCGGTCCAGACGCAGGTTCTCCACCGCGCGCATCTCCTCGACCTTCCCGGCCAGCTCCGTGGTGCGCTCCTGGAGGGCCAGGCGGACGTCCTTGCACGCGGCGTGGATGAGCTGCTTGTCGTCGGGGGGCTCCAGGCCCTTCTTGTACCGCTCGATGCCGTAGCCCTGCGGATAGGCGATACGGTCGGAGTTGACGGCGGGATCGGCGGCGAGTTTGCGGCCAACCGTGAGCCAGTCCACGCCGGCGAGGTGTAGGTCGATGGCATCCGCTCGCCGCTGCGTGATGGCGGCGCGCGCGGCCTTGTCGGGGCGTCCCACCGGCAGGGTTCCTCTCGCTGCTGCGCGCCCCCACGCCGAGACCATGATGGCACTGCGGCCCGGCGACCTGACTTGGTCACCGGGCCGTCTGACCTACGGGAAGGTCAGCTGCTGTGGCGCGTCGGGATCGTCTGGTGGACGCCAGTTGGAGGGCGGAGCGTCGGGTGCATTCCGATTCGTTCGCAGCCACCATGCGAACTGCCAGTTGCGGCAGGTCCGGAACTTCCACTGGTCCCGTCGGGGGGCATCGGCAGGTATCGAGTGCTCGCCCCATCCGGTGATGGGGCGAGCATTGTCAAGGGTCACTTGTAAGCCGCGCACGAGAGCGGGGCCTTCCCATTGATGGCCCTCGGCGTACTCGAAGGCCAGGTGCGCGTTCTTCGCCCAGTCCCAGGGGTGAGGGAGGGCGCACAGGTACCAGGCCAGCGGCGGGTTCTCCGCAGGCAGGGTGACGCTTGGGCGGAGTGCCCGCGGATTGAGCGGGTGACGGTCAGACCAGCCGAACGTTTCCAGGCAGTGCCGGTCGAGGTTCAGGTTGCGAACCCCGGCCAGCCACGTGATCAGGTATGGCGCGGCTGCATTGATACCAACCCTCGCGGGCGGCTGAGACATTGCTTGACTCCCCCTCTTGACGAGTATCTAGGGGCTTTCTCTTTCTTTAACCAATTTTATCAAATTTTCCGTTAGTCGCTTATGGCGGCCGTGTTGGAATTCGTTCGGGTATGGCATGTTGAATTCCTCGTCGAGAGCTTTCTCGTAATCGATATCGGAAAGCCTGAGGGGCTTTTTACAGACGGCGCGTAGCGTCGCGTTGGAACGGCCGGCGACGGTCACCTCCCCGAAATACGCCTCCAGCAGTTCAGCCAGTGAATTGGGGGTGTGGAAGCGGATCCGCATCCACTTGCCCTGCATGAACCGCATGTCGACGTTCTCGCCGTCGAGGAACGTCAGCCGCGAGGATTCACGACTGGTGGAATGCTGCGATTTCTCGAACGCCTGCTCGGCCAGCAGGTTCCGGGTGCCGATGCACACCGTTCCCTCGGCGGCGCACAGCGCATTCACGGCCGTCAGCACCCAGTGCTGGTAGTCCAGCGACGTGGTGGCGTTGATGACGGAATCGAGGACCACCATGTCGTACAGGCCGTGCTGCGCGAGCCGCTTCTCGATCGTGCGGATCATCCCCACGACGCCCTTGATGTCGACGGCGTATTTGCCGGGGGTGGTGCGGTAGGGCTCGTAGTCGTCGATCAGGTAGCCCTCGGGGCGCAGCTTCTTTGCGTAGTCGCCGTGCCCGGCGCCGAAGTCGACCACCCGCATGTCGGGCCGCTGCCGCAGCCGGGGCAGCGCCAGTTTCTCCCACACCTCCGACTTGTAGGCCAGCTTCCCCTTCTTGCGGAGCGAGGTGTACTGGCGCAGCCGCTTCGGCTGCACGATGTGCTGGTTGTAGACCGGCGCCTGGTCCTCCAGGCCGGTCCAGTCGTACACGCCGTACTCGCCGGTGAGGTCGGCGACCAGCTGCGCCGCGTCCAGCGACGGGCAGGTCCAGGCGAGAACGTCGAAGTGGTTCTTCGCGGCGACGACCGCATACTCGGCGTTGAGGGCGATGCGGCCCTGGTCGTCGATGACGACGCTGCCCCACGCGCCGTGCCCGCCGGTCATGAAGCTGATGGCCTGCTGGAACGGCTTGTTGCGGGACTCGGCGACGTCGATGGTCTGCCACGGGATCCACGACCACTCGCCGATGGGGCCGGGCTGCGCGTACACGACGCTCGCCTCGGTCTCGACCCTGTTGTGCAGGAGGTTGAACTGGATTTCGTCGGACAGGCGGACCTTGGTGCCGAGCATCACCGCCGGCGTGTGCGTCATACCGAGCGCGGCCATGCCCCTGGTTCTCTGGTGGCCTGCAACCAGAGTCCCGTCGGCGTTGAGGATGACGGGCTTGACGATGCCGTGCCGCCCGATGGACACCTTCAGCCGCTCAAAGGCTTCCTCGGAGAGGTGGCGCGGGTTGTAGTCGGCGGGGCGCAGGTCCTTGAGCGGGTACGCCTCGTAGAAGGTGGTCGTGGGGGCGCTCATGCGTCCTCGTCCTCCTCGTCTTCGCCGTCTTCGTCACCGTCGTCGGCGGCGGGCTCGGTCTGGACGGGGGCGGGCTCGACAGCGACGGCGGGGGCCTCGGCGGTTTCGGTGTGGGCCTCCTGCAGCAGGTGCCAGCCGAAGCCGAGGTCGGAGCGGGACTCGGAGACGTACCGCTCGTAGATGGCGTTGAGGGTTTCCACCTCGGCTGCGGTGATCTGCACGCGGATGGTGGACCACTGCAGATAGCCCCACTGGAAGTACTCCAGCTTGGCCATGGAGCCGGTACCCGCACCGTCGGAAGGCAGGTCGATCGTGTCCGGCAGGGCCCGGCTGTCCAGGAGCTTGTCCAGGGCGTTCTGGTCGTAGCCGGTGCCGTCGAGGTCGGGCAGTTCCTCAAGGATGTCGGCCAACAGCTCACTGTCATACCCGGCGAGGTCAGATGTGCGGTTGTCGACGACGACGATGCGGGCCGCGTCCTCGTCAGAGACGTCGACGAAGGTCGCCGCAATCTGATCCCAGCCCAGTTCCTTGGCGGCGGCCCATGTGTGGTTGCCCGCCAGGATCTCGTTGGGACGGCCGGTGTGGGTGCCGCGGTTGACGACGATGGCCTTGTACTGGCCGTTGACGCGCAGCGATTCGGTGATGGCACCGACGTCACCGGCGCGCGGGTTGCGGTAGTAGCCGGTCAGGTCGTCGATCGGCACCGCGAGCGGCAGCAGCGACTCGGGGATGCGGACGGGCGCAGCACTCACAGCAGGAGCCCTTCGTGTAGGAGCGTGCCCCCGCGCCCTACGCCCGCCCACATTAGAGGATCAGGCGCTCAGCAGGCGTGTGGTCCGGCGTCACAGAAGGGTCCGACGCCGAGTGAGCCTCGGGGCTGCGTGAAAGGCAGGTCGGGTGGAGTCCACGACCCATACGTCGCCAGCTGGTGGCCAGCCCTGCCGAGAGGGGCACATTCCATATGAGTGGGGAGATCCGTCGAGCAGGTGTGGGGTCACCCTGAGCAGGGGGTGCGGAGTTTCAGTTTCAACGATCCCCATCACAGTGCGGGACGGATGTCACCCGCATGCCTACGGTGGCTGCGAGGCGATCGTGGGGCGTCGATGCTGGGGGCATGAGGACCGGTGGGCCGCAGGGCGGCGCTGAGGTTCGTGACAGTGGGGGGCAGCCCGGGTGGCGGCGGCGCGCCACGGGCTGCTGCATGGTGCTCGGATTGCTGGTGTCGGCGGTTGTGCTCTTCCGGCTGGGGCTGTCGGATGCGCTGCGGGCGCTGACGTTTGGCGGCCGCGTCATGGGGGCGGTGTTCCTGGCGAGTGCGGTGGTGGAGTTGGCCGCGGCCGGGGCTGTCTTCGACTTCTGGGGCCGACGGGTGATGCGGTACGCGGGGCAGACGGTCCTGCTGGGCGTGAGCATTGTGACGATGACGAGCTTGGTGCTGTTGGTGCTCCAGTGGGAGGGGGGATACCTGGCGGGGTGGTTCTGGCTGTGGACGGGCCTGGTGGCATGGGCCGTGTGGGCCGTGTGGGCGGTGGCCCGGGAGAAGGTCTGGCGGGGGGTGCCGCATCCGCGGAGTTTCGCCACCGGGGTGGCGCTTTCTGCACTGATCGGTTCCGCGAGCGTGACGTATTCGGCGATGTACGTCCCGTACGTGGCGCCGCCCAAGGTGCCGTTCATGGTGTCCTTCGGAAAGCCAGTGCTGAATCCGGACAGGAAGCGGTTATACGTGCCAGCCCACTTCACGTTCCGCAATGAAGGGTCGGTGAGCATCTTCGTCATCGGGACGCTGTGGTCGGCGCAACTGTGGCCGTCCGCGTACCGTGCGCAGGGAACGGAACGCAAGGAGTGGCGGCAGGAGTTGGGCGATGGCTGGGACACCAACCGGCGGGAGGAGTTCAACGCCGATCCCCGCCTGCTGGCGGCGGGGCAGATCTCCAACGCGGGCTCCCGGCTTGACCCAGGTGACGACTTCTCCAGGGAAGCCGTTGTCGAGGTGCCGCTGGAAGCCGCGCAGGGGCGGGTAGAGCTGTACGCGCGGGTTTCGTTCATTCGAGCCGACCGCTGCAAGCTCGCCAACAGCTACGTGGGATCGATCGAGCGTTCGTGGAATGCAGATTCGCCGAGGCAGGAGCACGTGCGGGACGCTCCTGCGTGGCTGACCGAGAAAGGTGACGACTACTTCCGCTACCAGTCGAGGATCTATCGGAGCAGTGAGGTGATGCGGATGACGCAGGCGCCGGACTGGGCCTCGATGTGGTGGGTAATCCCAAAAGGAAACGATGCAATCCCATTCATGCAGGTGCATATTTCCCGGCATCCCGACGGGCGGGAAGTGCTCAGTGAGGACGAGCAAGAACCGTACGGGATGAAGACTTTGGATCACAGCGTCGACCAGCCGGTGGCCGTGCTGCAGCGGGCTGCCGGGGCCTAACGGCCGACCACCCGTTGGGCTTCGGGCGGCACTGCCCGAAGAGAGCCCCCGGCCGCATGGGCGCAGCCGGGGCGTAGCGGTGGGTGTAGCGCGGGAAGACGAGATCCCCGGGCTTGAGCCCGGGGACATCACCGTGGAAGTAGCGCAACGCTTCATCGCCTACCGGTTGTTGCAGCCGCAGATGCCCTGCGGGGTACACCAGCCCTCGCAGGCGTAGCACCAGACGGCCCCTGGATACGGCGGGGTGCGCTGGCCGGAACCCGACCGGCTGTCGGCTTGGGCGACACACTCTTCGAGCCTGGCGAGGTGCTCGGCCGTGTGAGAGTCGGGTGCGGACTGGTGGGCGGGGGCCATCTTGGGTCTCCGGGCAGGGGCGGTTGGACCGGGTCTGTCGCGTTCGGCCATGACCTTGTCCAGCGGCCCGTAGCGTTCCCTCATCAGCCGTTCGAACAGCTCGGGGTCGGCGGCGTGATCTGAGCGGTAGCTAGTGGTCACGTGTCTTCTCCTGGGTACGCGGGGACCCGCCCGGCATGGCGGCTTGGGCGGGTCCATTCGCGGGTGCGTGGAGCGGAGTCCCCGTGTGGCGCCGCATGGGCGGTGCCGGTGTCTGGCGGGTAGGGCGCGGGGGATTTGCCACCCGCCAGACACCGTTGGGGGATGCCGCGTGCCACGGCATTACTGACGGGCCGGTTCCGCGGCTGCAGCCGTGCCCTATCAGCGAGCAGAACGTACCACGATCGAATGTTGTGGCACATCTATCGTGTGCAATCGAGACAGGTGACCTCGCGGTCGCTGCCGTGCTCCAGCCGGTCGACGGTCGGGGCCGGGTAGGCGGCACATGCCGTGGTGAAGTGCTCGCGGTCACCGGCATACCGAGCCGCGTGGACAGTGCCGTCGGGCTCGATTGCGCGACGCGGGTACTCGGCGCAGGCGTCGGTGTCGGCCGCAGGTGCATCGGCCGGGCCGGCCCACAGGACGGTGCCGAAGCCGTAGCCGTCCAGGGCGTCGGTGCCGCAGGCGTCTGGCTCGTCGACCAGGAATAGTGCGTCCTGATTGACCTTGGCGCGGGCGCCGAAGTCGGCAGGCTTCATGCGCCGCCAGTCGAGGCCGGGGGTGCTGTCACTCACGGGGGACTTCCCTTCGGTGGTGGGGTACAGCGGCGCCCCGCCGCCCGGCGGGGCGGGCCGCGCCGGTCAGACCGCGGCGGGCGCAACCGGCTTGGCCGCCGCCTTCCTGGCCGGGGCCTGCGGCTTGGGGGTCCGCGGCTTCGACGCGACGACGCGCTCGGCCGGAGTCTGGGGCTTCGGCGCGACGACTTTCGTCTCGGCCGTCTTGGCCGGGGCCTGCTGCTCGGCCCGGGCAGCAGGCTCGGCGGAGGCCTGGGGCTTGGCCGGGACAGCGAGGCTCCTGTGTTCTGCGTCGGGGTTCAGGGCAATCTCGCGGGCCTCGGCGTGCGCCTTGGCTTGCCTCAGGTTCCAGCGGGCCTTCTGCACCGCGTCGGCCACACGGCCCATCTGCTCCATCCGCTTACCGACCTCGCCCTCCAGGGCCAGGGCCAGCTTCATCGGGTCGGCCTTGCCCAGGTCCTCCAGCAGGCCGAGCACCTGCTCGATCCGGTCGATGTTCTTGCGCGTGGTGGCGCGCTCACGCTGCCGCTCCTCGCGCTCCTCGGGGGCCATGTCCTCCACGATCATGGTGACCGTCTGCCCCTGGTGCTGGCGCAGCGCATACGCGAAGTGGACCAGCTCGTTGTCGCCGGCGAAGGCGCCCTTGGCCCACTTCTTCATGACCGCGGCCTGGTTGCCAGGGGTGAGGGCGGCGATCTGCACGGCGGCCTGGGTGCCGATCGCGCCCGAGTTGACGTGCTGCTGCACTTCCTCGGTCAGGTCAAGCAGAGCCAGGCGCAGGTTCACGTACTGCGTGGACTTGCCGAACTCCTTGGCAACAGGGCCGACTTCGGCGTCCTCCTCCTCATCGAGGATCCGGCGGAACGCTTTGGCCTCCTCCATCGGCGTCATGTCGGCGCGGTTGATGTTCTCGGCGACCGACCGCTTGAAACGCTCCAGAACACTCATGTCGTCGTCGGTGACGATGCACTTGATGTGGGTCAGCCCGGCGAGCTCGTGAGCGCGCCAACGGCGCTCGCCCGCGACGATCTCGTAGCCGTCGGCGTCGCGGCGGACCTCGATCGGTTGCATGAGGCCGAACCGCTTGATGGACTCGGCGAGTTCCTGCAGGGCGTTGGGCTCGAAGAACTCGCGGGGCTGGCGCTCGTTGCGGTGGATCTCGCTGATCGCGAGGGACTGGATCGTCACGGCTTCACTCCAAGAGGCCTGGTCGGTGGGGGCGCTTCCCCCTCCCTTTCCTCTTATTCTAGCTGCAATAACGATCTTGGGCCAGATTTTTCCGGGCGCTTTTCGCAGGTCAGGACACGCGTCGGGGCGGGCATCGAAGGATGCCCGCCCCGTCACATGCGGAGGTTGTTCAGCCGACCTGCTCCAGCGCCACCACGTCGCCACAAGGATCGTCCCGCGGTCCCCCGTCGACCACCACGGCAAGCGCGCGCAACGCTACCGCGGCCTCACCGGCATTCAGAGTTCGGCGGCCGGACTGCTCGGCCTCCATCGCGCGCCTCCGAATGCGAGCCGGATCGATCGCCACTGCATCCCTCCCCTACGGCGGTCCCCCGCCTTCGATCTCAGCCACCAACCCCGCCCCCAAGGCTCCCCCGCCGGGCACCGGCGACGGACTACCAGGTGGTGTCGGCCGGCTGGACCTGAGCGACGCCGGCGGTACTGCTGTCGCCAACCGGAGCGGCCCAGGTCGTGTCCTGGGCCCCACCATTGGCGCTGCCACCAGCCTGAACGGACCAGGTGGTGTCCTGAGCTTGGATCCGGCTCGACTCGGCGCGCTCGACCCCCACGCCGACGAGGGCGGTCAGCACGGAAAGGACGACGATCGAAGCAGTGCGAAGCACTCGATTGATAAGCACTTGTTCCCCTGAGGTTTGATGGCCTTAGCTAACCGGGCAGCACGGGAGGGCAGCGATAACTGGCCAGTCTGGCCGACCAGTTGCCATGTTCGCGCCATGCGGCCGACATATGACACCCTGTAACGGGTGTAAAGGAAGTGCAAGGCGCGACGTCACCGCACTTTCACCAGACCTACAAATCAGGGGTTGGAAAGGTGCCACAAGTTCCTGACCTGCCGGACCTGTCCGATGACATGGCGGCCATCTACCAGCGCATACTGCACGGCGAGTCAGTGCCGCCCGGGACGCCCGGATTGACTGAACTACTGGCCGGCGGCCTGGTAGCAGTGAATCGCCTAGCAGGCCAGGACACCTACAACGCCATCGAGCCGAGGTATGCCGCGCTGCAAGTGACACGGCAGATTCACGCCCAAATAGCTGCCGTTTCGATGTACACGGGCGCTCTGCCGGGTTTGCTTGCCTCGCTCCAGGACCAATTCGAGGCGGCCAGACCGCCGCACGACGCGATCCAGCACCTCAAGGGTCGTGACGTGATCAACGAGCGCATCGACCACGAGCACAAGGCTATCCGCGCCGAGATCCTCACCGCACAACCTGGCCAACGCACGCGGGCGGATTTGGAGTACTCCTATGACCGCGATCGCAGCGCCCTTGAGCAGGGCTTGTCCATGCGCACGCTTTACCACAGCTCAGTACGCCGCGTACCCACAGTCGGCGACTGGGCGAAGGCCATAGCTGCGGCCGGTGGAGAGATCCGCACGTTCAACGGCCGCTTCCCCCGCAGCATCATCTTCGACCGCCGTGTGGCGTTCGTTCCCGTGCACACCGGCGAGGACGAGCCTCCCGCCGAAGAAGCGGTCATGATCTCCGATCCGCTGGTGGTTGCGCGGATCGCCTATTCTTTCGAGCTGTTCTGGGAGCGCGCCGAACCGTGGTTCGGCGGCAGCCGCGGCGAGGACATGGGCGTGACGACGACGGCCACCCAGCGGGCAATTCTGCGCGAGCTATGTCTAGGCCGCACGCAGGCCCAGGCTGCAAAGAACCTCGGGATCGGCCCATCCTGGGTCAACGAGCAGCTGGGCCAGCTCCGCGCGAAGCTCGGTGTGGAGACCCTGAACGAGGCCATCTACTGGTGGGCGACCTCACCCGACCACGCAGTGCAGGACTGACCCACTGATCGCGCTTGGGCCAGATGAGGCACTGATCGGTCCAGCTGACACCCTTGTTGCGGCAGAGGCAGAAGGGGTGGCCGATGGGGTCGGCGTAGACGCGGAAACCCCCGAGGGCAACGAGTTCTGCGTCCTGCGCAGCGCGTCCGAGCGGACCGCCATGGACGCCGCGGGCGATGGACTGGGCACTCCGTGAGGGGGTTGAGCCCGATACCGGCAAGCCTCTGAGCCGTTCGTTCACTCGGTCCGAAAAAGTCGTCTCCGGTCTACTTCGGACGCCGCCGACTCCGTGCGGCGAAACACTCGTTGACCGAGGTGACGGACCAACCTATGTCACATGGCAGGCTCAGGGCTTCATGACAACAATCGCCACCATCGAACTCGACGACGGCTCGCTGCTGCGCGTGGAGACCGGCGCACCGACCGCCCCGCGTCCCGCGTCGGACGACGCGTACGAGCCCATCGGACGGCCGCGGCCCGCGGAAGCGGTGGGGAGCGCCGCGGAGACCCTGCGGAACGCGGTCGACCGGGTGCGTCCGGCCGTCCAGGACGTGGTCGACTCGCTGCGCGCGATGCCGCGTCGGCCCGACCGGATCACGCTGGAGTTCGGAGTGAAGGTGACCGCGGAAGCCGGGGTCGTCCTCGCCAGGACGGCCGCCGAGGCGCACTTCAGCGTGGGTGTGGAATGGGAGGCCGCGGGCGGGCGGGAAACAGCCGGTGAGGTCTGACGGGCTGCCCTCGCAGGCCCACTACGAGCAGGGGGCGGCACGGGTTCTCGGTCCGGACGGGTCGGTCGCCGGGGCGGGCTTCCTCATCGGTGACCGGTTGGTGTGCACGTGCGCCCACGTCGTCCAAGAGCGGGAGGGCGGCCGTCCGCGGGGGCCGGTCACTGTGGACTTTCCGCTGCTCGCAGGCGCCGGCGCCTGCCCGCCGGTCACCGCCGGGGTGGAGTCCTGGCGGCCGGAGGACGACATCGCGATCCTGCGCCTCGACACTCCGGTGGACGGCACGGAGCCGCTGCCCCTCGTGACCGACGGGAGCGACGAATGGGGCGGTGAGGTCCGTTCCTTCGGCTTCCCCCTGGACGCGCCGCGCGGCGTGAACGCCACCGGGGTGCTGCGGGGCCGGCAGCGCGCGGACCGGCTCCAGCTCGACCTCGCCGCCCACGGGGTGCCGATCACGCAGGGGTTCAGCGGGGCTGCCGTATGGGACGTACGGGGCGGTGCCGTCGTCGGCATGCTCGTCACCCGTGGACGGTACGGGCTCAGCGGCACCGCCTACCTGATCCCGGCCGACCGGCTGATCGGGGCGGACGTGCGGGTGGAGTGCCCCTTCCGTGGTCTGGGCCGGTTCGAGGAGGACGACGCCCGGTACTTCCACGGCCGTGGGCCGGATGTGCAGGCGCTGGGGGAGGCTCTCGGCTCGCGTCCGGTCACGGTGCTCGCCGGGCCCTCGGGCAGCGGAAAGTCGTCCCTGCTCAGGGCGGGTCTGCTGGCTGACCTGCGCCGCCGGGGGACGCCCACGGCGCTCCGCGTGCCCCAGCCCCCCGCCGATCCGGCCACGGCGGCGTCGGAACACGCGGACGCCTGGGTCGCCGAGGCGGTCGCCGCCGTCTGGCACGCGGCCGTGCCCGACCACGCAGCCCGCCAGGAACGTCTGAACGCCCTGCGCGAAGCCTGCGCCGGGCCGGAGGGCGCACGCCTCGCGCTGCGCGGCCGGCTCCGCGACGAACTCGGGCCGAAGGGAGCCGTCCTCCTCCTCGACCAGTTCGAGGAGTACGCCGCCGCTGCCCCGCACGGTGCACTGCGGATCTTCCGAACGCTGTCGGCGCTCACCGCCGCTCCCGACCCGGCGCAAGGCGGCGGACTGCGTGTCGCCTTGACCGCGCGGCCCGCCACGCTGGAGGCGCTCACCGCCGCCGACACCTCGGCGGCCCTGAGCCGAGCGGTCACGTTCCTCGCCCCGATGACGCCCGAGGCACTCGCTCTCGCCGTCGACGAACCGGTCAGGGCTGTCCCCGGCCTCCACTTGCAGGCCGGTCTGAGCGCCCGTCTAGTACGGGACGCCGTCGGGGAACCCGGCTGCCTCCCCCTGCTCCAGTTCGCCCTCACCGAGCTGTGGAAACGGAAGAAGGCCCACACACTCACCCACGCCGCCTACGAGGAGATCGGCGGCGTCGGCGGGGCACTCAAGACGTACGCCGAGCAGGCGCTCGCCTCATGCCTCACGCAGAACGACGTGCCGGCTGACACTGCTCGTCGGCTTTTTCAGCGCCTGGCCCGCCCGGACGGTCGGGACGGCTTCACCCGGCGATCCGTCCCCATCGACCAACTCTCCCCGGAGCAGGCGCGGTTGGCCCGCGCGCTGGCCGCGTGCCGGCTTCTCGTCTGGGACGTCGTCGAATCCGCGGAGCACGGGCAGGCGGGCGGCACCGTCCACGTCGTCCACGAAGCCCTGCTGTGCGAGTGGCCGCGCCTGGCCGACTGGCTGCGGGACGGTGCGACGTTCCGCGACTGGCAGGAGCGCACGGCACGTGACGCGGCCGAATGGGATTCCCGTGCGCGGGCCGCCGGGCTCCTGCCGCACGGGGTGCGGCTGGCCCAGGGCCTGGAGTGGCTGGCCCGCCGGCCGGAGGACCTCACCGCGCTGGAGCGGGACTATCTGGAGGCGGGCCGGCGCCGGGAGCGCCGCGGACTGCGGCGGCTGTGGGCGGTGACGGGACTGGTCACCGTACTGGCCCTGCTGACGGCTGGCCTCGCGGCCAACAGCGTGAGCGAGCTCCGCAGAAACCAGGAGCAGCTCCGGATCGCTGCCTCCACCGAACTGGGCGAACTGGCCGGCGAGACCGCCGATCAGTCACCGGACAGCGCGTTCCGCTACGCGGCGGGCGCCTGGACGGCATGGCACACCCCGGAGGCTCGGCGCGCGCTGTTCGCCCAGTACGTCCGCGCGCACGACACCGTGTGGTCACGCAGCGGGCTGTGGCCCGGCACGGTCGAGTCCGCGCACTCCTCGCTCGACGGCGGCACCCTGCTGGTCGTGTCGCGGCCGCACGGCAGCTCGAACCTGGCGTTCACAGCCGTGACGGACACGCTCGGCGACGCCCCGCGGACGCGGCGGCTGCGGGGCGTGCCCGAGAGCCTCGACCTGGAGGGCTTCCAAGACGAGCTCAGCGACGATGGCCTGCAGTACGCACTGGCGACGACAGAAGGCAAGACCCTGCTCTGGAACCTGGGCGACCCCGACCCCGCACCACGTCTCCTGTCCGAGCCGCTGGCTGATCGCGGAAAGGTGTACGCAACCCCGGTGGTGGACTTCTCCGAGGACGGCAGACGCCTGCTGCACTTCTTCCAGTTCCAGACCCCACGCCCCGAAGACACGGGACGACACGCGCTGGCGCGCCTATGGGACACCCGGACCGGGAAGGCGCTGCCGCTCTCCCAGCGGTCCATGGCCCTCTACCAGCCGGACACGGCGTGGCTGCTGGGCCGGGGCGACCGCATCGCCGTCGGCATCAGCCACCAGGTGCGCGGGGGAAAGGACCCGGCCTGGGAGCACTACCTCGACCTTCACGACACGGCCTCCGGCGAACGCCTGCGGCGCGTTCTCGGGCCGGTGGAGAAGAAGTGGATGACCTCCATGGACCGAGGGCGGGCCATCCTCCTGAACAGTGAACACGGCACCTCCTGGCACGCTCTGGCTCCCGGGGCCGCCCGGCCCGGCGTCAACCTGAAGGCGAGCCTCTTCTTCACCGACATGACCGGCACCCACTTCCTGGACAGCCGAACCACCACCGGCGCGGGCATCCGGACCATCACGTTGCTCGACGCCCGGCAGAAGCCCCGCTACTGGGCCACGGTCCTGCCGAATGAGGTCGCCTCGTCCACCGCGCAACACATCGCTGTGAGCGGCTCGGGCCCGGGACCGCGTACCGTGCTCGCCGTCGTGGGCGACTCCCTGCTGCGAATGCGCCCCGTGCCGATTCCCCAGCCGCCGTCGGGCGCTTCCACGTACTCCACCGGCGTCCAGTTCGCCGTCTCCCCGGACGGCTCGCGCGTGGCACGCCTGTCCCAGGGCCGGTTGGAGGTGGTGGGACCGGGCGGGCGGATCGGTGCCACCCGGCAAGTCCTCTCCGACAAGGCCAGAAAACGGGGCGATCTCTCCCTGCATCTGCTCTGGGTCGCCCGTGAGGACGGGGACGCCGTTCTCGTCTGGTCCCACAGTTTCCACGACGCGGCACTGTTCGACGTGTCGACGCTGAGAACCAGGAAGCGGGTCGTCTGGGACTGCGGCCGCGGCGGCGGCAAGCTGTGGAACAACCCTCAGGACATCGTCCAGACACCCGGCGGGGACCTCGTCGTGCTGTGTCTGGGCGACACGCTCGTACGGGTCGACCCTCGCAGCGGCGTCCGGACCGGAGGCCCTCTGCACCTCGAACGCGACCCCCAGGAACCGGGCAGCTTCTCCCCCACCGGCCAGCTCCTGCCCCGGCCGGGCCACCGCGACGAGGTGGCGGTCGTCACCGACGACTGGGCCGACCACGGCCGCATCGAGGTGTGGGACGTACGACGCGGCACGCGGACGGCCCGCCTGCCGGGCCCGCCGCTCCTCTATACCAGTGAACTCCCGCGCCGATGGATGACGTTCAGCGCCGACGGTGACCGCTTGGCCGCACTCGGCCTGAACCACCGCGTGCAGTGGTGGCGGGTCGACGACGAGAAGAAGGATGAAGAAACACGTCCCCTCCCGGACGCGGACGGTCTCCTGGGCATCGCGCCGGACGGAACACTCGTCACCCTCTCGTCGAGCACCGTCAGCCTGTTCTCCCCCTCGAACGGCGAACCCCTCGGCCACCTCACCTGGCCCACGCACAGCTCACTCAACGCCGGCCACCTCACCAAGAACTCCCTGCGCCTCCTGAGCGACGTGGACGACCTCACCCTCCACCTCTCCCCCACCCACTGGCACGACACCATCTGCTCCGCCGCCCCCGGCCCCTACACCCCCACCCAACGGACCGCACCCCGCCTGAAACTGGCGCGGGAAACGGCACCGTGTCCCGCGAGCTAGTGCTGTGACCGCGAAGGTTCACAGGGTTACTCGTTGTGCGCCTTGGAAATGAGTTCTCCAAGCAGCGTGGGGAGGCGGGATGGCGAAACCGGTCTGAGTTCGCGGTCTGACCGAGCAGGAGGGCCAGAAACTCCAGCGCATCGTCCGGCGGGGCAGCACGAGTGCGGTGCGGTTTCGGCGGGCGGATGATGCTCCTGGCCTCGGTCGGCGAAAGCACGGTCCCCGTCATAGCCCGCCTGGTCCAGGCGGATGAGGTTCCCCCGTCATGCGGGATGTGCTGATCAGCTGGTCAGCAGGGGTTGATGGGTGTTCAGATTCGTTGGTTCGGCCGTCGCCTGTTCGGCG